>NZ_JBAWTG010000059.1:0-30289 GCF_037106235.1 Methylobacterium nigriterrae
TTACAAGAACCCGCTGCGTGAGTGGTCTAAGGCGTTGGCTCATCGTTCGCCGCAGCATGCCCTAGCGGGCAGAGCTGCATTCCATAACATCCAGTCCGCAAACCTAAAGCTAAAAGACCAAGCGCACGGCTATCTTAGGCGTCGCATCAACAATGCGCGGCTGCTGTCCACGTCGGGCTGAAATAGGCATGCACCCGTCCCACCTGACGAGGCGTGAGAGCATCAGCTTTCATGCGTTGGTAGCCTATGAGCGCAGCGGCGCAGAGCCCCGCTAAGCTCCCGCCAAAGGGAGCGGCCAGCACAGCCTCAGCAGCACCATGACCCCAGAGCAAAGCTGTCGTGACAGGCGCTCCGATTAAGGCCGAGCAGACGATCAGCAACATCAACAATCCTTCGTTTGATTGCACTCTGTTGAGCAGGCAATGCCGACAGGGATTGGTTGTTGCGCCTCTGTACGATTGATACGGTCTGACGAGGCCGTGCTCAATTAAGATCCGCCGCGATGCCTCGATCTCGGATCCTTTGTTGGCATCGTGCCGAACGCGCGGCGACTGCGTGGCGAGCATGACTTAGGCGCCGAACGCGCCCGGAGGAGCCTCCAATTGTGCTTCGACTTCTTGGAGGCGCTGGGCATACTCTCGCACCATCGCATCAACGTGGCCGAGGACGTTCTCGTAGGCTTCCCTCTGGCCCTCCTCGTTGGCTTCCTCAAGCCACTGCGCGAACTCCTCTCGAAGCGTGTCGAGGACCTCAGCACCGCCCTTCAGGTTCTCAAGCGTGCGTTCCGGCTTGGACATCTTCTGCTCCAAGGCTGCGGCTGGTGACAGAAGCCCGATGGTAGCAGGACCGGAACCCAAGTCGGAGTTGGTCAGAATCGCACAGGAAGCCCAGGATGGTCGCGAACCTCCTGTGCCGATCCCGAATACGAGAATTGTGACGGCTATGAACTCAGCGAGCTTGTGCTACTCAATCCGAGAGTGGCCTGGCCGATTGTGAAGGCAGAGAACCATGATTGAGAACAAGGCGAAGTCGCTGCGCTCGGCGCAACAGCTCCGAAATGGTCTGCTTGAGGCGCTCGACGTGTGCGAGGTTCCGGACGGCGACTCGGTTGAACTGACCGTCAGATACCGGCGCGCAGAGAACGGGATCGAGCTTGAGGAGATATCCCTCGTCTCGCTCAAGAGGCAGAAGACAAGTTACGAGTGAGGCCGCATCCAGGCAGGAGCGCCAGCGGGGTTGTTGCCCGCTGACATCGCCGACGAGGCGAGCCTCCATCCGCAGTTCAATCGCCCCCCGCTTGAACAACACGGCTGTTCGAGCGTAGCCGTGAGGCAAGCGAAGGGAGGACCGGCAGAAATGCCGATTGCGAAGCGCCAGCTTGCTGCCTCGATCCGCAGTGCGGCGCACATCGCGGAGGGCGAGTCGCTTGCCGCCTTCGTGCTGGATGAGGCGACGGAGCGCGGTCCGAACCCCTTCCCGCGAACCAGTGCCGGGGTCGTGCGCCACGTTTGGGCTGCTCGCAGCTTCGAATTCCGCGCGCTCGGTATCCAGTCCGCTGGTCTGCCGTGCCTCCTGACCGCACTTGCCGAACTGCCGCTCTCCGAGCCTCTGGTGCAGGAGATCCTGCGCTCGGGCCCGTATTCCCTCCACGCCTTCCACCACGGCGATGGCTGTCGGACGGTCGGCGCCGTGCTGCACGGCAAGCCGAATGTCCCGCTGCCACTGTTGGCGAAACCGCGAAATTCTAGGCGAGGCAATCGGACTGTCAGTGCGGAGTCCAGAGCGCAACTCGATCTCTTTGCCAGCGCTGCCCTCTGAGATTGCTCTGCACATGCGAGCCGCCCTTGCGCGGCTGCGCCGAGCGCGAAGCGGCTGAACGATCCGTTGAGGTTAACGGCTGCTTAGCTAGCCTCAGGGTATTGGTGCGCTCGGAGGTGCCCATGACTGTTCTGTTTGGTCTGGTGGTGTTCGTGCTGATGCTGGCCGTTCTTGCTTCTAAAGGCCGTCCGACAGCCTTCCTGGGCTGCCTATGCCTGCTGGGGCTCGGCTGCGTGATCGCCTTGTCGAGCTTTAAGGGCATCGTGCGGGCAATCGCATAAACTCACTTCCAGCATCATCCGCCAAGAAAGAGCCCCGCGAGACGCGCCCGTCAAAATTGGTCTGTTGACCGACATGTCTGGCGTTTTCGCGGATGCCGACGGACCGGGCGGAGCTGAAGCTGTGAAAATGGCCATCGAAGATTTTGGTGGCGAAGTGCTCGGGCGAAAGATTTCTTTCTTTTCCGCTGATCATCAGAACAAGCCTGATGTCGGTGCGGCGAAGGTACGTGAATGGTTTGACCGGGACGGTGTTACCATGGTGCTCGCCGGCCCGAACTCGTCTGTGGCACTTGCCGTCAATGCGATATCGCGCGACAAGAAACGCATCTTCATGCCGATTGGCGCCACGACCTCGCGCTTGTCAAACGAGGATTGCACGCCGTTCACCGTGCAATATGCCTATGACACAATTGCTCTTTCAAAGGGAACGGGCTCGGCCATACTCAAACAAGGTGGGAAATCCTGGTATTTCGTTACGGCTGATTTTGCATTCGGGACCGCAATCGAGAAGGATGCACGTGAGTTTATCCAAAGCAGAGGCGGAAACACACTCGGCTCTGTGAGGCATCCACTCGGTACTGCCGACTACTCCTCATATTTGCTTCAGGCACAAGCGGCTAAGCCCGATGTTTTGGCTTTAGCAAATGCTGGAACCGACACAATTAATTCCATCAAAGCTGTCGACGAGTTTGGGCTTGTAGGCCAAATGAAGGTCGTAGCTATGAATATGTACCTTAGTGATGTTCATGCTCTCGGGCTGGAAGCAGCCAAAGGCATGTACATGACCGACGGCTGGTATTGGGATCTCAACGACAAAACCCGCACATGGGCGAAGAGGTTCTTGGCTCGAACTTCCAAAATGCCGACGCTCGTGCAAGCCGCAAACTACTCTGCTGCTTGGCACTATCTTTCTGCGGTTAAATCTGCCGGAACCAGCGACGCGGATGCGACGATCGCGAAAATGCGCGAGATGCCAATCAACGATTTCTTCGCAACCGACGGCTATATTCGTCCGGATGGTCGAATGATACATGATATGTATCTCATGCAGGTAAAATCTCCTGGCGAGTCGAAGTACCCGTGGGATTATTACAACGTTGTTGAGATAATTCCCGGCGAGCAGGCAGCTTCGACTAAAGCTGAATCTCGCTGCAATTTGTGGAAATAGGGGCGTAGAGACAGATCTGAGCCTTGTAGTGTGAAGGTCGTTGCCTACGAAAAGCGATCGAGAATAGGGTTGTGCCGTGGGACCTTTCCGGCGCGATCGATGATCCGCCCCACAGGCAACTCTGCTCTGGGCCATATCCGGACAACCGCTTCGCGCCCGTTTTGGTCGTTCGGCGGATCAGCGGTGTGCTTCCTGACCGCAGGCCTGTCGCGGCGGCCTTCGACGGAATCGCGCATCGCTTCATCGGCCGCGATGTGGACGATCTCGACGACGCCTACGCGAGCACGGTCCACAGCGGACGGGCCGGCACGCTCTGACCCCCGTGTTCGATGGGATCCTCGGTCATCGCCGGAGGGACAACCCCGGGGATAACAGGGAGAGAGGAAGATGATCTCTATAGAAAATACCCTGTTATCCCCGGCCGCGGAATCGCGGACACTCGAAATCCGCTTTGCCCGAGCATGCCAGGGCCCTGTCTGATAGCGGCGCTGATGATGCCGCGCTCAATTGCGGTGTCGTGGCCTGACTTCCGCTTTGCGCCCATGCCGGCCGTTCGACCGACCCGGGCGGTTCTCTGAAGCGGACACTGCAGTAGCGAGCTATAAGTCTGAGAGGCACCAGGAGCGGAAACTCGATTGGCCTGCTCTCAACGGCAGCTATCCCACCGGTAGCGGATCTTCGCGGGTTGGGCGCTGTGAAGCGCCTGTTCGGCGGCCAGGCAGGAACGACGCGTCCATAGGCGTGGCGGCCCTCTTCGGCTTTCCATGGGGTGTTCGGGAACAAGCGCGACTTCGGTGCGCAACTCCACCAATTGCTTGCCTTGCTGCGCGGTAATAGCTGTTGCCATCACATCGAGCCTCTCCCGCTTCGCCGCAGCGACCTTTCGCAAAATCCCAAATTAATCAGTGGCTTCCTGCCCTCGGCACCATGATCATGGCCTATCTCTTCAAAACGTACAGAATTTGACAGACAGGCTGACGGGCGAATTGGGTATCGCATAAATGTCCGCCCTGAACCGCTCGTGTGCAGCCGGAAGCGGACCTTCGTGGATTGAGCGTTGTAGAGCCACCCGACTAGCGTAAAGTGGACGGCGCCGAACCTGTTGGTACCGAACCTGCAGCTTCACATGATGTCGTCCGGCAACAGAACCCTGCAAGGAATGATTGGCGTTCATCCAAACATTAGAATGCCACCTGTATGGCAGCAATAGAAATCGTTGGAAGATATTAAGTGAATGCGCTCTAGTATTTGAGCTAAAAAGCGAATTTAAGATCGACTTAAACAAATGGATTGCACATTAATTCATGAACATATCGAGTAAAGGCTAACGCAGAATAAGGAAAAATTGGCCAATGGGCACATCGCAGCCGACAGAGAGAAAAACGGCGCACATAATAAGAGCGGCTTTATTGCTCGGTTATCTGAGCAGCTATCCTGTAAGGGCGGCGGACGCGCCTGATACGATCTACATCAACGGCAGGATCATCACTTCCGATGCCGAAAACAACATTGTTGAGGCGGTTGCCGTCAAGGGCGACAAGATACAGGCGGCGGGCCGCAGCGAGGCTCTTCGGATGACGGCAGGACCACCCTCCCGGATCGTCGATCTACGCGGCAAGACCATGATCCCGGGTATCATCGACCCTCATAGTCACTTCCCTCTCTCAGCCAACACCGTTCTGTTTCAAGTAGATTTGTCGAGCCCGCCTGTCGGTAAGATCACCTCGATCGACGACATCATTGCCGCGCTCAAGAAAAAGGCCGAACAGACTCCGCCCGGCCAGTGGATCGTCGGCGTTGGCTATGACGATACGCTGCTTGCGGAAAAACGGCACCCGACTCGTCAGGACCTAGACAAGGTGTCGGAAGTGCATCCCATCTACTTGATGCACGTATCCTATCACTTCGGTGCGGCGAACACTAAAGCGCTCGGGATTGCTGAGATCACCCGCGACACGTCTGACCCCGCCGGCGCAAAATTTCGGCGAGATGGTAACGGCGAGCCTACGGGGGTCTTGGAAGAACTCTCCGCATACGAGCGGGTTACTTCTCGTATTCCTTCGCGCTCTGCCGAACAGTGGGGTGAGCTGATCAAGGTAGCGGCACAGCAGTACGCCTCTCAGGGCGTGACCACAGCTGAACATGGCTTCCTAGCTGATCAACCCGGAATTTTGTCCGATCCCGGCCTATTGCCAGCCTTCGCGCGGGCAATCGAGCGAGGTGATTTGCCGATCCGCATCATCGTTTGGCCCGGCATCAAGTTTTCCCAGAAGGTGCAGAGCGGCCAAGTCAAAGCGCCAGATACTGACAGTTCTTGGCTGAAAGTCGGCGCCACTAAAATGTTTGCCGATGGTTCGATCCAAGGTTTCACTGGTTATTTGACCAAACCCTACCACATCATTCCGGCGGGCTATCCTAGTGACTATCACGGACACCCGGCCATGCCGCGAGACGAACTAGTCAAGCTGGTAGTCTCCGAGCATAAGGCAGGAAAGCAGATCGCCATTCACGGGAACGGTGATGCGGCGATCGACGATATTCTGTACGCCTACGAGCAGGCGCAGAAGGAACAGCCGCGACCAGACGCGCGCCATATCGTCGTACACTCCCAAACCGCGCGAGAGGACCAGCTTGACAAGATGAAGGCGCTCGGCGTGACCCCGTCGTTCTTCAGCCTGCATGTTTATTACTGGGGCGATCGGCATCGCGACATCTTTCTCGGCCCAGATCGGGCGGCGCGGATCAGTCCGGCTCGCTCAGCATTGCAGCGCGGTCTGCGGTTCACGATCCATACGGATACCCCTGTGGTGCCGATGGAGCCTTTCCGGCTGATGTGGGCCGCTGTGAATCGCATTACGGCTAGCGGGGCGCGGCTTGATAACGAGGGTATTGCGCCGATGCAGGCCCTTCGCGCCCTTACTGCCGATGCGGCATGGCAAGCGTTCGAAGAGACACGCCGCGGGTCAATCGAATCAGGAAAGCTGGCCGACCTTGCCATTCTTTCCGATGATCCGCTCTCGGTCGACCCAATGAAGATTAAGGACATCAAGGTGCTGGAGACGATCGTTGGGGGCAAGACGGTATACCAATCCCAATGAGCGGACGTCGGCGCAGAAATTACGGCGCGAATGGCCCTCACTCTTGACGGCCCCTGAAGCGTTCAAAGAGGCGTGGGAAGAGGTGCGGAGAGCCCGCGACGCGCTTGACCAAATTCGTCCGGACGGCATGCGCCGCGCTAAGAGCGGTCGGGTTCGGCTTTGCCGCGGCGTCCTTGCCTAAGCGATGGACCTGCCGGCTCTGGTCAGGACGGATGTGGGTCATTCCCTTGGTCGCGATGAGCGTGTGTGCGTACCTCAACGTTGCCCTGGGTCCGGCTCTCGTCATGAGCTTTCAGTGGGTTTGTCCATCCGATCCGGACTGAACTAACCGGTGCGGTCACTTTTTGGTCCTTCGGCAGATCCAGCGGTGTGCTTCCTGAGAAGGCCTGTCGCGGCGGCCTTCGACGGAATCGCGCATCGCTTCATCGACCGCGGCTTGGACGATCCCGACCACATCCCAGCGGAAGCGGCAGCCCCTCCTTGGGGGAGCACAGTCAATCCGCGTATGAGTCTGGGCCCGTTCTGATCAACTCGCCGAGCGACGACGTGCGAAGCCTGCGAAA
This sequence comes from Methylobacterium nigriterrae, assembly GCF_037106235.1. Taxonomy (NCBI): domain Bacteria; kingdom Pseudomonadati; phylum Pseudomonadota; class Alphaproteobacteria; order Hyphomicrobiales; family Methylobacteriaceae; genus Methylobacterium; species Methylobacterium nigriterrae. Next base: position 6,929 of record NZ_JBAWTG010000059.1, read on the forward strand.
GTCGCGAAAGTTGCGAAAGTTCGGCCCGCCGGTCGATCTCGGCAGTCTTTCTGCATTGCGCTGCGCCGAGGTGCCCGCCCTCGCTGGGCGGCCGAACAGGCGTTCGGAACGCGCGGGACGGCTTGTCATGGCAGCGGGCCGCCCCGGCTCCATCTCCGTCACCTCAGGCCCATGGATCGTGCCCCTGTAGCTAAGATGCGCGAGCGTCAGCACTCGCCCGCTACGGTTGAATATTGATGCGCGAGGTCGTCACACCCCGCACGCCGCTCGAGGGTGACTGCCACCGGATTGGTGACCCTCCCAACCGGCACGGCGTCTGGCGACACGACTGTCGCGAGGTCGAGTTCCTTGGCAAGCCAGGCAGCGGCCTCGGTCCGCGCGTGGGGCGGCCGTGCCGCGGGGACGACGTTGCGTGCGGAAGTCCACCATCGGGATGATCAGCGGCGCTCGTTCTGCGTGGTCGACGGGCACGGTCATCGTGATCACGTCGTTCGAGGCGGGAGGCGCCCGGAGGCCCTGCGGTCAACTCAGGCGGGCTCGGGCTCGCGCACGTCAAGCACCGTCAGGCGCTTGGCCACGCCGGTTCGCGTCGCCCAGTTGATCGACTGTCCCGTGCTCAGGCCGAGCAGAGCCGCCCCCACCGGCGTGAGCACCGAGATCCGCCCCTCGCCGATGTCAGCCTCACCCGGGTAGACGAGGGTCACCGCTTGGACCTTGCCTGTCGTGTCGTCCCGGAACTCGACCCGGCAGCCCATCCTGACGAACCCGAGGGTCGCCTTGCCAGACCGCACGATCTGGGCCCTGTCGAGTTCGTCCGCCAGATAGGCCGCGACCTCGGGCATGCGCTCCATCGCGGCCGCTGCCAGCCCGGACAGGCGCTCGTGATCCTCCGCCGTCACCTTGATCGGCGGCAGGCTGGCACCGCCGGCGTTCTTCCTCATCGTCGTATCCATCTCGAAGATCCTCGTTCAGGCCACCAGCGGACCGGGGTCATCGTCATCCCCGCCCTCCGGGCACGGGGGAGGGCCGGGCAGCGGTCGTCGCAATGGCACGACCTTCCGGTCGGGTGCGTCCTCGTCCGTCTGTCCGGGAGCGGGCGGCGGTTCAGGAATGTCGTCGGTCAAAGGTGTCTCCTGCGCGGACGGCGACCGCGACACCGGAGCAAGGGCATCGTAGTCGCGCGAGCCCAAAGCCTGGCGGCGTCGGCGCCTGCCGGCCTGGGTCTCATCAGTCTGGAATAGGTGCCGTCGAGCCTCTTGGCCGACCTTCGGGCGCTTCGCGGAAGCCGTCCCGACTACCCCGAGCAGGACGGGCGGATATGCGCCGTCGGCTCGGGGCTACTTGCCCGCGATCAGGTTACCTGCCCGGAGCAGGCCACGGTTGATGGTCGCGCGAAACGGCATGGGGCGCAGGATTGGTCAAGCGGGACCGGTTGTCAAACGCCCCGCGCCGGCAGGCAAATCAGCGACCGCTTGGTCTGGGCTGGGACGCCTGGTCGCGACTTGACATCGGCGGTTGCCGACCCGACCTTAGCCGCGTCATGTCGATCCGCCTCAAGAGCATCCGCCTCCTGGCGCGCTCGGGCAGCCTGCAAGCAGGCTCGTAGCCCTGGCGCTTGGCCGGCCTTTTTCGGGCCATGCCGAGGCCAGGGACGATCTCCAGCAAACCTTCCCTTCCGTTCGCGCGGCGTTCTCTCGGACGCCGCCGGGACCGTCTCTGCTCGGGCAACCCTGCGGAGCGGTCATGCTGTGAGGTGCCAGGATGAACGCGGTCCATGAACTCCCGCCCGTCACCGTCTCGACCCACGACTACGCTCGGCTCGTGGTCTTCGGCCTCGACGCCTACCTGCGCGGCGACACCCACGCCGACTTCCTGCTCTTGGAGCTGAGGCGGGCGACGCTCTGCCTGCCCCGCGAGCTGCCGGGCGAGGTGGTCTCGGTCAACTGCCGGGTGATCTACCGCCTCGACGACGAGCCGCGGCTGCGGAGCCATCTCCTGGTGCACCCACATGACTTGGCCGATCTCACCGACGAGCTCTCGGCCGCGAGCCCGCTCGGGACAGCGCTGCTCGGACTGCGCGTAGGCGACTGGATGCCCTTCTGCGACAACCGCCTCGGCACCCAGCACGTGGTGACGGTCGAGGGCATCGGCTGGCGCTTCGTCGACGAACCGGTCCCCGGCCGTGGCGCTCTCGCTCCGCGCCGAGCCTAGGCACGAAGGCCTCGGTTCCGTGCCGGCTCGGCACGGCCCCCATCCGAAAGGAGCACATCATGACACATTGGAACCCGGGGCGGGCCGCCCCGGGAGGAACCGTGCACGTCGTCGGCGCGGGTCTCGCCGGCCTGGCGGCGGCCGTCGGTCTCGTGGACGCGGGCCGCCGGGTGATCCTGCACGAGGCCGCGCGCCAGGCCGGCGGCCGCTGCCGCTCGTACCACGACGCCCGCCTCGGCCTCACCATCGACAACGGCAACCATCTCCTGCTGTCGGGCAACCGCGCGGCGCTGGCGTTCCTCGACCGTGTCGGCGGACGCGCTGCCCTGGTGGAAGCCGATGCGGCCGAGTTTCCCTTCGTCGACCTCGCCACGGGCGAGCGCTGGACGCTACGGCCGAACCGCGGGCGCCTGCCCTGGTGGATCCTCGACCCGCGCCGCCGCGTCCCGGACACCCGGGCGGTCGACCACGTCGCGATCCTTCGTCTGCTGCGTGCCCCGCCCGGAGCCACGGTCGGCAGCGTCCTGAGCTGCGAGGGCCCGCTCTACGAGCGCCTCTGGAAGCCCGTGCTGCTGGCCGCGCTCAACATCGACCCGCCGCGCGCCGATGCCGGCCTCGCCGCCGAGGTGCTTCGCCGGACGCTCGGCGCGGGCAGCGATGCCTGCCGGCCGGTCGTCGCGACGGCGGGCCTCTCGGCCGCCTTCGTCGATCCGGCGCTGACCTACCTGCGCGCGCAGGGTGCCGAGGTCCGGCTCGGCCATCGCCTGCAGCGCGCGGTCGTCGACGACCGGCGGATCGCCGCGTTGGCGTTCGGCGCGGAGGCGGCGCTGCTCGGGCCGAACGATGCGGTGGTCCTGGCCGTGCCGCCCTGGGTCGCCGCCGGCCTCCCGCCGGGTTTGGCGGTGCCGATGGAGAGCGTCGGCATCGCGAACGTCCATTTCCGCATGTGTCCCCCGCCGGGGCTGCCTCTCCTCACTGGTCTCGTGAACGGGCTGTCGGACTGGCTGTTTGCCTACCCGGACCGCCTTTCCGTGACCATCAGCGGCACGGACCTCGCCGGGCTCGAACGCTCGGAGATGGCAGACCGGGTCTGGAAGGAGGTCGCGGGCGTGGTCGGTCCCGAGGCCGATCCGGCGGTGCCGCCACCCTGGCAGGTCGTGAGGGAACGGCGGGCGACCTTCGCGGCGACGCCCTGGAGCCGGGGCCGCCGGCCCGGTCCGCGGACCGTGCTCGCCAACCTGTTCCTGGCCGGGGACTGGACCGAGACGGGCCTGCCGGCCTGCATCGAGGGCGCGGTCGTCTCCGGGACGAACGCCGCCCGCGCCGTGGTCGAAGCCGCCGCGGCAACGACCGGATCATGCGCCGACCGGCTCGCCCTACCCGGAATCGACGGCCTCGCCCGCATGCGCCCGGCCACGGGCTGACACCAACACGAACAGGAGGGAACCCTTGCGCATCCTCGTCGCCACAGACTTCTCGCCCCGCTCGCAGCGAGCCATGCGGCGCGCCGGCATCCTGGCGGGACAGAGCGGAGGCGACGTCATCCTGATGCATGTCGTGGACAGCGCGGATACGCGCCAGTCCGCGCGGGACATTCGCGAGGCGCAACGCATGACCGTCGAGCAAGTCGCGGTCGTGCCGGAACTCTGCCGCGTCGCATGCCGGTCGCTCGTCGTCGCGGGATGCCTACCCGACGCGGTGCTCGACGCGGCGACGGCACGCCAGGCGGACCTGATCGTGGTTGGCGCGGGCCCCGGCCGGACGGTCCGCGGCCTGATCCGCGCCGCCCCGTGCCCGGTCCTCGTGGTCATTCGGTCCGTCGCGGGGCCCTATGCTAGGGTCATGGCCCCGGTCGATCTCTTGAACGCATCGGCGCGGGCGTTGCGCAGTGTCGCTTCGCTCGGTCTCGCGGACCACGCCTGCGTCACGGTCGTCCACGCCTTCGAACCCGTGGGCAAGCCGAAGCTGGCAGGGTTCGGCGTGCCGCGCGAGTAGATCGACGGCTACGTCGAGAGTCGGCGCTCCATGTACGCGGAGGAGGTCGAGACCTTCCTCGAAGCCGACGGCATTGCGGCAAGGGATTGGTCGAGGCGGGTGGAGGAGGGACGTCCGGAAGAGGTCATCGCCGGCCTCGCCGCGCGCATGTCCTCGAAACTCCTCGTCATGGGCACGCATGCCCGCACCGGGATCAGGAGGGCCCTTCTGGGGAGCGTCACCGAGGCCGTCCTCGCCGTCGGCGGCGCGGACGTGCTGGTGGTCCCGCCACCCCGGTCCGGCATCAGACCCGGCCTGGGACCGTCCGCATGTATCCCCGCCGACTATCCCGAGCGTCCGGCTCACAGCGCTGTGACCGCATGAGCGGCCACGCCTGGCCCGTTTCCGGGAATGCGCCTGCGCGATGCGGGCGCATGGGTTTGGCAAATCCAACCGCGGCGCGCTTCACTCCACGAACGACAAGGCATCCACCGCCAGGGAGGTGTCGATGAGGATGATTGCCGCGCGTCTCGTGGCCATCGCCGTTATGTCGCTGGTGCTGGCCGTGGCGCGCCGGCTTGAGCAACTGGGGACGGACCTCGTGATCGAGGGCTGCCTCGTTGCAGCGGCAGCCGCGACAGCCGTGGTGGCCCTCGCTCGCTGGCAAGCGCGCTCGCATCGCCCATGACGACGCCCGGAGGGTTACGGGCTGGCCGACGAAGTCGCGTCCAGCTGTCCAAGGATCGTGCCCGGCTTGAATGGATGCCAACTAATCGATAGTTTGCTATTCATTGTGCAGGTCCCAGGGATGTGCCCCATCTCTGTCCATAGGGAAGAGGTCGGATGGCAGCGAACGACCTGAGCCAGCTTTGGTTGACCTATACCCACTCGCTTCTGCTCTCCGGCCGCCAGTGGAGGCGGCTCGCCAATTCCACCACGGAGTCGCACGGTGTCTCCGAGGCGAAGGCGTTGCCGCTGGTGCTGATCGGACGCTTGGGCGGTGAACCGCGCCAGAACACCCTCGCCGAGGCCCTCGGCATCGAGGGGCCGTCGCTCGTGCGCCTCTTGGACCAACTCGAAGCGGCCGGTCTCGTCATGCGCAAGGAGGACCCGACCGACCGTCGCGCTAAGGTCCTGAACCTCACCGACACTGGACGCTCGGTGGTCGCGCGGATCGAGGCAGACCTCGACCAATTGCGGAAGGCAGTGTTCTCGAAGGTGAGCGCAGCCGACCTGGAGGCCAGCCTGCGGGTATTCCAGGCCGTCCAGGACCATTTAGGCGGCCCGTCCGAGCCCGATGTGTCCCGGGACAGGGTTGCAGAGGGCGAGGCCGCGGAATGACTCTGCCGGGCTGGCGCGACTGGGCCTTCTCGCTCAAGACCTTCGCGGCGGCGATGCTGGCCCTGTTCCTGGCGTTCTGGATTGACCTGCCGAACCCCTACTGGGCGCTCGGCACCGTCTACATCACCAGCCAGGTGCTCGCCGGCGCCACGCGCTCGAAGGCGCTGTACCGGGTGCTCGGAACCCTGCTTGGAGCCGTGGTCACGGTGGCCCTCGTGCCGAACCTCGTGAACTCCCCGGAACTCCTCACCCTGGCCATCGCGCTCTGGGTGGCGACGTGCCTGTATTTCTCCCTTCTCGACCGAACACCGCGCAGCTACCTGATGATGCTCGGCGGCTACACGGCGGCGCTGATCGGCTTCCCGGCCGTCGGCGACCCCGGAACGATGTTCGACACCGCCGTGGCCCGGGCCGAGGAGATCATCCTCGGCATCCTCTGCGCCAGCCTCGTGAACACGGTCGTGCTGCCGCAGTCGGTCGCGCCCGTGATCACCGCTCGGCTCGACCTCTGGCTGCGCGACGCCCGGGGTTGGGTCATCGACGTCCTCGGCCGCGCCCGCACGGCGAGGGACGCGCAGGCGACGCGGCTGAAGCTGGCCTCCGACGCCGTCGCCTTCGACGCGATGGCGACGCCGCTGCGCTACGACATGACCGGTGCGGAACGCTCGGCCGAGGCGATGCGACGCTGCGCCAGCACATGCTGATGTTCCTGCCCATCGCCTCCGCGGTCTCGGACCGCATCGAGACGTTGGAGCGCGCGCGCGCCCTGCCGCAGCGCCTGCGCACCCTCCTCGACGACATGGCCGTATGGCTCGCCTCCGGAACCACCGAGCAGGCCGAGGCGGCCCGCCTGAAGGCCGCCGCTGACGCCCTCGACCCCGGGCTCGGCGAGCGGCCGTCTTGGGATGCCCTTGTCCTCGCGAGCCTGCTGGCGCGCTTGCGCGACTTCATCGACCTACGCCAGGACGCCCGGCTGTTGCAGCGGCACATCGCCGACGGGACGCCGGTCGCCGAGGACCTGGCCTTCCGCTACACCGCCGCGGCGCGCACGATCCGCCACCGTGACCATGGCATGGCGCTGCTATCGGCGGTGGGCGTGTTCCTGACCATCCTGGTCACCTGCGCGATCTGGATCGCGACCGGCTGGCCGCACGGCTCGGCCGCCCCAATGATGGCGGCGGTCGGCTGCAGCTTCTTCGCCGCCCAGGACGACCCGGCGCCGTTCATCGTGGGCTTCGCCAACTCGGCCATCCTCGGCGCCCTCGGGGCGGGGGCCTACCTGTTCGCGGTCCTGCCGCTGGCCACCACCTTCGAAATGCTGGTCCTGGCGTTGGCTCCGGCTCTCCTGATCTGCGGGGTCTTCATGGCGCAGCCGAAGACGGCACCGCTGGCGATGGGCGCTGCGGTCAACGGCTCGGCCATGATCGCCCTCCAGGGCAGCTACACGGGCGACTTCGCGGCCTTCGCCAACTCCTCGGTCGCGGCCATCGTCGGGATGTGGGTGGCCGCCATCGTCACGCGCCTCGTCCGTTCGGTCGGCGCCGGCTGGTCGGCACGGCGCCTGCGGGCCATCAACCGCCGCAGCCTCGCCCGCGCCGCCGAGCGCCAGGGCGCGCAGAACGGCCTCGAACTGGCGGCCCTGATGCTCGACCGGGTCGGTCTGATCGCGCCGCGGCTGGCCGCCCTTCCGTCCGACGATGCCGAGTGGACCGCCGACCTCCTGGCCGAGGTCCGCGTCGGCATCAACGTCGTGGAGTTGCGGCGCGACCGCCGGCAGCTCTCAAAGCCGGCCCGGAAGGCCGTCGAGGCGCTCCTTCGCGCGCTGTCGCGGCACTTCGGGGCCAAGGCTGAGAGGCCAATCCCCGGCTTGCTCGACACCATCGACAGTACGCTCGATGCCGTCACCGCCGATGCGCGGCAGGCACCCGGCCGGGCCGCGCTGATGGGTCTCGTCGGCATCCGGCGCGGTCTATTCCCGGACGCGCCGCCCTTCCGGCCGACCCTGCCCTCGACCACGCATCCGGAACTCGCGGCATGACGGGTGAACTCGACCTCTACGGCGTCTTCGTGCCGAGTCTGGCGGCCTGGATGCTGCTCGCCTTCGCCATCAGCCTGCCCCTGCGGCGCGCTCTGGCCTGGGCCGGGTTCTACCGCCTGGTCTGGCACCGGCCTCTGTTCGATCTCGCCCTCTACGTCGTGCTGCTCGGCGCCGTCGTCTCGGTCGCGGTGCCGCTCACCTCCTGATCGGCGGGCGCGTCCGGCCGACCTGCCAAGTCCAAGACCTCCCGGATAAACCCATGCCTCGGTTGCTCGCCCTCTCGGTCCGTCTCCTCATCACCCTCGGGATGGTCGCCGCCGCCATCGTCGTCGGGCTGGCCCTGTGGGACTACTACATGGAGGCTCCCTGGACCCGGGATGGGCGGGTGCGGGCCGACGTGGTGCAGGTGGCTCCCGACGTCTCCGGCCTCGTCACCGAGGTGTTGATCGCGGACAACCAGATGGTGAAGCGAGGCGACGTCCTCTTCCGCATCGACCCCGACCGCTTCGCCCTGGCCTTGCGGCAGGCCGAGGCGGTGGTCGAGGGGAAGAAGGCGACCGCCGTGCAGGCCGCGGCGGACTACGCCCGTTACCTGAAGCTCAGCGACGCCGCGGCGTCTCAGCAGAGGGTGGAGGCCGCGCAGGCAGCGGACCTTGAGGCCAAGGCCGCCTACGGTCAGGCGATGGCCGACCGCGACCTCGCCAAGCTCAACCTCGACCGCTCCGCCGTGAAGGCCTCGGTCAACGGTCGCATCACCAACATGGGCCTGCGGCCCGGCACCTATGTCTCGACCGGCCATGGAGTGATGGCCCTCATCGACAGCGACACCCTGCGGGTGGAGGGCTATTTCGAGGAGACCAAGCTGCCGCGGATCCATGTGGGCGACCGGGCCAGCATCCGCCTGATGGGCGAGAAGGGCACGCTGACCGGCCACGTGGAGAGTTTCGCGGGTGGCATCGAGGACCGCGAGCGGACGGCGGGCTCGAACCTTCTCGCCAGCGTCAACCCGACCTTCGCCTGGGTGCGCCTCGCCCAGCGCATCCCGGTGCGGATCAAGCTGGGCGGCGTTCCGGACGAGACGCGGCTGGTCGCGGGCCGCACCGCCACGGTCGCGGTCGAACCGGAGGGCGAGACCCCGCATTTCAGCCTGTTCGGTGCTTGGCGCGGAGCCCCGGACCCCGGGACGCGACCACCCGTTAAGGACCGGCCGGCGATCCCGGCTTTCGAAGGCGGGGCAAGACAACGAGAAAGACAGGGAGACAGATTATGACGACAGCGGCAACAGGCGAGTCCCATGACGGGCGGGACCGCGTCCTCGCCGAGGCGCCGTACCGGGCCGAAGCTGTGACCCTCGTAGTACGCAAGCTCGATGCCCTCACCCGCTTCTACCGGGACGTGATCGGGCTTGGCGTCGTCTCGGCGGCTGACGGAGCCGTGCGGCTGGGTGCGGGCGACACGACGCTTCTCGTCCTTCGGCATGACCCAAACGCGCGGCCGCGGGAGCCGCGGGAGGCCGGCCTATTCCACACCGCCTTCCTGCTGCCGGGCCGGGGCGACCTCGGCGCCTGGCTCCTGCATGCGGAGAAGCACGGCATCGCGCTCACGGGCGCCGCCGACCACCTCGTCAGCGAGGCGGTCTACCTCGACGATCCGGAAGGAAACGGCATCGAAATCTACGTCGACCGCCCGGCATCCGCTTGGCAGCGGGCTTCGGACGGCTCGGTCGCGATGCGCAACGAACGGCTCGACCATACGGGGCTCGTCCGTGCCGCCGAGCGGCCCTGGTCGGGGATGCCGCCCGGCTCCTGCGTCGGCCACGTCCACCTTCAGGTCGGCGACCTCGAAGCGACGGAGCGCTTCTACGCGGGCCTGCTCGGGTTCGATGTCATGTGCCGCAATCCCGGCGCCCTGTTCCTGGGAGCGGGCGGCTACCACCACCAGCTCGCCGGCAACGTCTGGAACAGCCGTGGCGCCGCGGTTCGCGCGGAGGGGGCAACGGGCCTAGCGGAGGTCGGGCTGCTCACCGACGGTGAGACGCGCGCTGCGGCGCGGGTCCGATGCCGGGATGCAGGCGTGTCGCTCGTCGAGGACGGGGACACGCTGGTCGTGCGCGATCCGTGGGGAACGACGTTGCGTCTGAAGCCCAAGCCGGCGCTTTGAAGGTCCGGGAAAGCGCCGGGGCAGGCGCCCCGGCTCCGGCCTCGTCAGCGTGCCTTCGCATCCGAAGCCTGGGGCGCCAGCCAATGACCGGCGGCCGCAAGCATCGTCTCCACGCCGATCCGAAGGGTCGGCGTCAGGACAGGGGCGAACTCCGGCGAGTGGTTCGAAGGAAGCGCGTCCAGAGTCCCGGCCTTCTCGGCCTCCGCGTAGCGCTTCGGATCGGTCCCGCCGACGAACCAAAACACCGAGGGCACGTCCCAGGCGCGGGCGAAGACGGTGAAATCCTCGCTGGCGGCCGCGTTGCCAGCAGGCTGCACCCGGTCCGCACCCAGGCGCTGCTTCAGCGCCTCGGTCACCTTGGCCGTCGCGTCCTCGTCGTTCACCGTCAGCGGGAAACGCCCGAGCATCGTGAGGAGGGGCGGCTTCGGGGCGCCCGAGATGGAGGCCTCCCCTTCGACCACCCGCTTGATCGACGCGAGCACCTTGTCCCGCACCCCTTGGTCGTAGGTCCGGACGTTGAGCTGAAGCTCGGCTTGGTCCGGAATGATGTTGGCGCTGGAACCGGCCTGCATCGATCCGACCGTGACCACGGCGCTATCGGTCATGGAGACCTCGCGCGAGACGATGGTCTGCAGCCGCATCACCGTCGCGGCGGCCATCACCACAGGATCGATGGTCGATTCCGGGCCGGAGCCGTGCCCGCCGCGGCCATACAACGTCACCTTGAGGCTGTCGCTCTGGGAAAGCACGGGGCCGCTGGCAAGGCGCACCTGCCCGGCCGGGAACGGCAGCACGTGCTGGCCCAGCGTGACGACCGGCTTCGGGAAGCGCTTCACCATGCCGTCGTCGACCATGGCCTTGGCACCCTCGCCGATCTCCTCGCCCGGCTGAAACACGGCCATCACGGTCCCATGCCACTTGTCACGGTTGGCGGCCAGGATCTGGGTCGCGCCCATCAGCCAAGTCACGTGCAGGTCATGGCCGCAGGAATGCGCGATGGCCGTCTCCCGACCTGATGCGGGATCGGTCCCCTTCTTCGTGCTGGCATAGGGGAGGCCGGTGTTCTCCTTCATCGGGAGGGCGTCCATGTCGGCGCGCAGGAGCACGGTCGGGCCGTCGCCATTGCGCAGGATGCCGACCACGCCGGTGCCGCCCACGCCCCCGGTGACCTCGAAACCCTGCTCCTTGAGCCACTTCGCGGCGATGCCGGCCGTGCGCTTCTCCTGCATCGAGAGCTCAGGGTTGGCGTGGATGTCTTCGTAGCTGGCCTGCAGCGTCGCGAGCTGTTCCTCGGTCGGGCCGGGCAAACCCTTGGCGTCGGCCTGGGCGAATGCGGGATCTGACAGGGCCGAAAGCGACACGAGGGCCGCCAGCGCGAGCCCGCAACGACGTTTGCCGATGGCCATCTTGGCTTACCCTTGTGATTGGACCGCGCGGGCGGCCTGTCGTTGAAGACTGTCGTTTCGGGGCGCCTCGAAGTCGGCGAGCCGCGACGGATCGGCCGACATCAATGATAGGGGATGCCGGCGCGGGGGCGATATCGCGGAAGCGTCCAGCCGAAGCGGAGCGTTGCGGCCCGCACGAGCAGGGCGACGGCGAAGCCGATGCCCAACGCGAACTCGCGCGGGATGTCGAGGGCGGTCAGGATCGCGAAGACCGCTGCGCCGGCTCCCGCGGCCGAGGCATAGATCTCGCGACTGAGAATGACCGGGCTCTCGCCTCCGAGCAGATCGCGGATCACGCCCCCGAAGGTGGCCGTGACCACCCCCATGACGATGGCAACGAGGGGGCTCGCCCCGACCTGCAGGGACTTCTCCGCCCCGGCCACGGCGAACAGGGCCAGACCCAGGGCGTCGAGCCACAGCAGGTACCGGTAGCGGGACTGCGGGATGTGGGCGGTGAAGAACACCAACCCAGCGACAAGCAGGCAGGTCAGCAGGTAGGCCGGCTGGACCGTCCAGAACACCGGCAGCCCGAGCAATAGGTCCCGCAGCGTGCCGCCGCCGATGCCGGTCGCCGTGCCGAGGACCGCGAAGCCGACGAAGTCCATTTCCTTGCGGGAGGCGGCGAGGGCACCCGTGACCGTGAAGACGATCACGCCGATCCAGTCCAGGGTTGCGGTAGCAGTCTCGAACATCGTGTCTCGTCTCGGGTATCGGCCGCGCTCGACGTCGTGGGAACGGCGGTGCTCCGGCTCGTCTCAGCTTCTCACCTGAAAAGCAGGACTTGGTTGTCCGAGCGGGGGGACTCGTCCCACTCGCGCTGCACCATGACCTCGGGCTGCGAGGTCTTCACGACGACGGTCGTACCGAGGGGGACGCGGCCGTAGAGGTCGAGGATGTCCTCGTTCAGGAGCCGGATGCAGCCGGAGGAATCGGTGCCGCCGACCGTCCAGGGCTCGTTGGTGCCGTGGATGCGGTAGAGTGTGTCCCGCTCCCCCTGGTAGAGGTAGAGGGCGCGGCACCCGAGCGGGTTGTTGACCCCCGGCTCAACGTAGCGAGGGATGTCGGGCCGGCGCTTCAGCATGGCCGGGGTCGGATGCCAGCCCGGCCACTTCGCCTTGCGCCTGATCATCGCGACGCCCGACCACGTGAAGCCAGCTCGGCCCACGCCGATGCCGTAGCGGATCGCGGTGCGGTCCTCGCGCACCAGGAAGAGGAAGCGCTGATGCGTGTCGATGACGACCGCGCCTCCGCGCTCCGGCCCGTCGTAGTCCACGAGCTGTCGGCGGAACTCCGGCGGGACGAGGGCCAGGTCGACCTTCGGGATGTTGAAGGGCTCGTCCGAAATCTCGCCGACGTACCAGGCATCGCGGGTCGGTGGCGCCTCGACGGGCTGTGGCACCTCCGACGGTTCCGGCTCGCTGTCCCAGAAGAAGGCCTGGCCCCGTGCCGGGGCGAGGACGGCGGCAGCGAGGAGGAAGGCGCGGCGGGTGGCCAACATCGGATGACATCCAGGATGGGGGTGGAGGCGCCGGCTCGCGCAGGACCGGACGCGCCGCATGGTCGATGCCGTGCGCGCGTCGTCGCCGCGGCTCACGGGGTGAGGCGGCCGGTGCGGATGGGAAGGGTGGGTCGAGCCCGAGGGCTCGGCGTGTCGGGCTATGGGGGCGCCATCGCGCAGGCCTCCAAGGTTGCTCCGCACGCCGCATGCGTGCGAGCCCCCTCTGTCATCGGCCTGAGAGCTTCGACGCGGCCTCGGGAGAGGCCACGTCTTACACCATCGGCGGGAGCTGCCGCTCCGCTTTCCAGAGTGTTGAACGACGGGCGGTCCGGGTGCCTGAGAGTTTCCGGGGCAGTTGCTCCTTCGGCGGCCGGTCCAAGCCGGCTCTCTCCCGCGCGTCGATGTCTCGTCCCTTCTAGCCTCGAACGATGCGGCAAGCCAGACACTTCGTTAGCTTGCGATCTAAAATGTGCGCCTGGGCACGTGACTGGGCCTGGACGAAGGCCGGGCACTGCCCAGCCTGCAGGTCGCACGCCATCGTCGGTGCGAATAGGCTTTTGCCCGGAAGTGACGTGGTCGCAGGGCCGGGTGCGATCCGGTCGCTAATGTGCCTGACGCACTGACCGCCCGTGACGCGCCTGCTTCAGGCCGTAGAGCAGGCTTTCGAAATGGCGACGCGCCTAGTCAGCTATGGGTCACTCGGAGGCTTTCATCTGGGCCAGGCCGAACGTCCGTTTTTCACTTACACAGGCCGCAAAGCCGACGGCCTGCAATCGGCCAGGATCGGCCATTCCGCTTCGGGCCTTGTTTGGTCGTTCGGCGGATCCGCCGGTGTGCTCACTGAGAAGGCCTATCACGGCGGCCGTCGACGGGATCGAGCATCGCTTCATCGACCGCGACTTTGACGATCTCGACCGCGCCTTCGCGACCACGGTCTACAGGGGCCGGGCTGCACACGCTGACGCCGTGTTCGATGGGACTCTCGGTTGTCGGAAGAGGGACAACCCCGGGGATAACAGGGACAGAGAAGAAGATGATCTCTATAGAAATGCCCCTGTTGTCCCCGAAAAACAGGGGCACAACCTGTCCAGAGGCCAATCACGTTCTCGTCTGGCCCTAACAAGGCCGGTCCGCTTCGCGGTGCGGGTAGAACGATTTGCCCTCCTCAGTCTCGCTGACACATCCGAGGTCGGCGGCTCATGAGAGGGCAGGACAGACCTGAACCGGCACCCCTCGCTCACACGTCGGACCGCAATCTGGAGCTAAAGATCGACCAGCCTGTCGCCTCCGCAAGCCGTTCAAGCGCCAGAGTCCCGAGCTTCGGGTTCCCGTTCTCGTTCAGTCCTGGCGACCACACCGCGATCGAAGCGCACCCTGGTACGATGGCCAGGATCCCGCCGCCGACCCCCGGCTCGCCCGGCATCCCGACCCGGAAGGCGAAATCGCCGGATGCATCGGAATGCCCACACGTGAGCATCAGGGCATTGATCCGACCTGGTCACTCCGTCCGCCCCGGCTTGGAAGGATGTGCGCGGCCTCATCGAGGAGGCCCTGGAAGCTCAGTAAGCAGGATGCCGGCGCGACCCGCGAGCCGAACGGTGCACGATCAAGCCCGAACACGCGGACAAGCGCTCCAGCACTCCCATACCGAGTCGATGGAGGGCGACATGGTTCGGCTTCACCACCGTGTCGAGGGTGCGCCAGGCGACCACTGACTGCAGGTTCAGACCGTGACGACGATCTTCCCGACCTGCACGTTGCTCTCCATGAAGCGGTGCGCCCCCGCGATCTCGTCGAGCTTGAACGTCCTCGCGATGACCGGCCTCAGGGTGCCGGAGGCGAGCCCCTTCACGATGAAATCCTTCGCCTTCTGCAGGGGCGCGGGGTCCTTCGTAATCTCAAACAGCTGATAGCCGCGCACGGTCAGGTCTTTGCCGAGGAGCGGCATCACCGGCACCGACAGAGGTGCCGTGTCGAGAGCGCCGTACTGGAGGAAGATGCCGAGGTAGCCCAGCACCTCCAGGATCTTGGCGACCTCCGGGCCGCCGACTGGGTCGAAGGCGACATGCGCGCCCTTGCCATCGGTGATGCGGTTCACCTCGGCCATGAGGTCCTGCTCTTCAGTGGCGATGACGTGGGCGGCCCCCTGCTTGAGGAGTTCGTCACGCTTGGCGCCCCGGCGCGTCAGCGCGACCGGAATGGCACCCAGCGTCTTGGTGATCTGGATGGCAGCGAGGCCGACGCTGCTGGAGGCCGCGCGGATCAGCACCGTCTGGCCGGCCTGGATGTTCGCGATATCGACGAGCGCGCCGTAGGCGGTCGTGAACATCATCCAGGTCGCGGCCGCTTCTTCCCACAAGAGGTTGGCCGGGTGCTTCACGATGCCAATGGCCGGTGCGTTCACGAGCTCGCCGTGCAAGCCGTACTCGCCGAGCATGAAGCAAGGCACGACGCTGACCGCGTCACCGACCGAGAAGCCTGTGACGCCGGTCCCGACCGCCTCGACGATCCCCGCGGCCTCGTAGCCGAGGATGGCCGGGAAGCTCGGCTCTGTCACGTACTGGCCGGTCCGGAACATGACCTCGGCCCGGTTCAGGCCCATAGCCTTCACCCGGATCTGCACCTCTCCGGCCTGGGGCGCCGGCACCTCGATGTCCTCGACCCTGAGCACCTCGGGGCCGCCAATCTCATGGAAGCGAACGACACGAGCCATGACAGTCTCCTGGCATGCTGATGGGCAGGGGCGGCCAGAGCGTGCCGCTCCTGCGGGAAGGGTCCGAGGATCCTCGCCTTAGGCGGCCACGTCCTCGCCGTTTGACCACGCGCCGAGCTGGCGGAGCTTGCGCTCGCGCCCGTTCAGCCACCAGCCGAGCTGTGGCACCCAGTTCTCGTAGGGCGCGTCCTTCGGGGCAGCCCCGAGCGCCTGCTCGGCGTTGAGCGCGAAGTTCGGGTCGCGCAGCGCCTCGCGCCCAATGGCGACGAGGTCGGCATGGCCGCCGGCAATGACCTGCTCGGCCTGGAACGGGTCGACGATCAGGCCGACCGCCATGGTCTTCAGGCCGGCGTCGCGCTTCACGCGCTCAGCGTAGGGCACCTGGTGGCCGTAGCCGCTCGGGTGCTCGTAGACCGTGCCGACGCCGCCCGAGGATACATCGACCACGTCGACGCCGATGATCTTCAATTCCCGGGCGAAAGCGACGGTGTCCTCGATGGTCACGCCAGTCCTCAGCCCGTCGACCGCAGAAACGCGCACGAACAGTGGCTTGTCGGCCGGCCAGATCGCGCGCAGCTCGCGAGCGATCTCAAGTGGCAACCGCATGCGGTTCTCGCGGCTGCCGCCATAGGCGTCGGTCCGCTTGTTGGTGAGCGGCGAGAGGAACGAGTTCAGCAGGTAACCGTGGGCGGCATGCATCTCCACGACCTCGAAGCCGGCCTTGAGGGCGCGCCTGGCCGCCGCGGCGAAGTCGGCCTTCACCTTCTCGATGCCGGCCGCGTCGAGCGCTTCCGGGACCAGCCAGCCCTCGTCGACCGCCTGCGCGTTGGCCGAGACGATGGCCCAGGGCCGGTCGCCGCGGGCGATGTCCGCCTCGGTCAGCGGGCCATCGCCGTAGTAGGGCCGCTGCATGCTGGCCTTCGGGCCGGCATGGGCCAACTGAATGCCGGGGACCGCGCCCTGGGACTTCATGAAGGCCGCGATGCCGGCGAGCCCCTCGACCTGCTCGTCGCGCCAAAGGCCGACGTCGCCGTGGGTGATGCGCCCCTCCGGCGAGACAGCGGTCGCCTCGACGATGATGAGGCCGAAGCCGCCCAGCGCCAGCTTGCCGTAGTGGACGGTGTGATAGGTGGTCACGAACCCCTCCTCGGCCTGGTACTGGCACATGGGCGAGACGGCGAGGCGATTGCGCAGGGTGAGGTCGCGCAGGGCGAGGGGTTCGAAAAGCTTGGCCATCAGGCAAAGGTCTCCGTTGCGCCCGACCGGCCGTCGTAGCGCCCACGTTTGCTGGGAATCGGTTATTGTAACGGGCGTTACTGCCCCTACATTTGTAACGGGCATTACAGATCGTCAAGCCCTCGACGGCGGCGGCGGGGCCTGATGTGCGAAACGACACCGAGGACGCGATGACCGCGATCACGCCGCACAGGAGCAAGGGACGGCCCCGCACCTTCGACCGGGAGTTGGCCCTCCGCCGTGCCCTGGAGGTGTTTTGGAAGCGCGGCTATGAGCCGGCGACCATGGGGGAGTTGTGCGCCGCCATGGGCATCAACCCGCCGAGCCTCTACGCCGCCTTCGGCAACAAGGCGTCGCTCTTCATGGAGGCCGTCAAGCACTACGAGACGACCTACTGGGCGGTGCCCTGGCAGAAGCTCGCAGCGGAGCCGAACATGCGTCGGGCGATGGAGCACTTCCTGCTCGATGCGGCCGCTGTGCTGTCCTCGCTCGACGCCCCCTGCGGCTGCATGGTGGTGCTCTCTACCGCCAACGTCTCTCCGGAGGCGCAGGACGTTCACGACGCGATGAGGGCGCTGCGCGAGGTCAGCCGGACCAACTTCCGCCAGCGTCTCGAACGCGCTCTGAAGGCCGGTGACCTGCCGGTTGGCGCCGACGTTGAGGCCCTGGCCGCGGTGTTCACCACCCTGTTGCAGGGCATGTCGGTCCAGGCCCGGGACGGCGCCCCGCGCGAGGAGTTGGAGCGGATCGCTAGGGCGTCCCTTGCGATGCTGCCCCGCACGTGAGGTCGGAGCCGAGTTCACGTCGGGCGCAGCGCTGGACTTGGTCCGCCTGCCAGGAGGCGCGCGTGAGGGAGCGAGACTTCGTCTTCACCCGCCACACGCCGTCATACTCGGACCGTCCATGCGGCCGGCTGCAAATCCTTAACGTCGTCTTGATGCTCACGTCTTCTATGCCGCGGGTCACGACCGACGCATCTTGCTTCAGGCAGTGAACTCGCGCAGATTGCAAATCCAAGAAGCGTAGAACTGCGCTCTGGCTTGAAAGGCGAAGGCTGTGGGGAGGCCAAATTGCTGACGAGCCGCGTCCTTGCTTTGGTGGCACTCGCCCTCACTCCTGCACTCGCAATACAAGGTTACAACGAATACGCGCTGCGAGCTAATAGAGATGAAGCTGTCCGAGCTGATGCTCTCGCGACTGCTCGCGTTGTTGCGGGGGATCTTGATCAACTCTCCGAGAGTGTCCGCCAGACGCTCGACATCGTCGCCGAGACGCCTGCGATCCGGCAGCGCGACCCACAGGCGTGCACTGAGTACCTTCATCGTATCATCGACAGGCTGCCGCAGATCATCCTCCTCGCAGTTACTGAGATGGATGGTCGCCTTCTTTGCAACAGCCTCGGCTCTGCGCCAGGCGCTTACACGGTTTCCGACCGCGATTATTATCAGCGCGCGCTCGCGGCAGGAGAATTCGCGATGGGCGGATTTGCGCGCGGGGTGGCGACGGAACGCGAGTCCGTTCACTTCGCACAGCCGTTGCGTGACGACGATGCTCGACCAGTGGGCGTGCTCGTCGCCAGCATAGACCTATCCTGGCTATCGGAACGGCTCCGTCATCTGGTACCTCAGAGGAGCACCTCCCTGACGGTTGCCGACCGCAACGGCGTTGTTCTCGTGCGTCGTCCGGATCAGGACATCTGGGTCGGTCGTCCCCTTCCACCGGAACGCCTCGCGCGCCTTGCCCGCGATCAGGATGCTGCGCGGATCGTGACGGGGTTAGATGGCCGCCAGCGGGTGGTCGGGGTTGTGCATCCCAAGGGTGTTCTGGAGGGCCTCACCGTCGTCATCGGACGAGATCGGGCCTTGGCCTTCGCGGACGTCGATGCCGCCACGTATCGCGGCATCGTTCTGATCCTCATCGGAGCAGCCCTCTCCGTTGCGGGGGCATTGGTCGGGGGACGTGCCTTCATTCGCTGGCCCATGGACCGACTTTTGCGGACTGTCGCCGCATGGCGAGCGGGCGATCTGCGCGCCCGCACAGGCATTGTGGGCCATTCCGAGTTCGGTCAGCTCGGCGAGGCATTCGATGCAATGGCCAAGTCGGTTCAGGCCAGCCAGGACGATCTCCGGGCGGAACTCGCCCGCAGTCGCAGCTTGCAGGATCAGCAGACCACGATGCTGCATGAGCTGAACCATCGTGTGAAGAACACGTTGGCGACCGTGCAGGCACTGGCCCGGCAATCACGCGGCGGCGAAGAGGACGTTGCCCAGTTCGAATCTCGCCTCCTTGCCCTGGCGAAGACACACGACCTCCTGACGCGTGATGACTGGAGCGGTGCGTCGCTGCGTGAGGTTCTTGAGAACGAACTTGGTCCGTATCGCAGCAGCGTAGATCAGGTCGTCTTGGAGGGCCCGCCTGTCATTCTTGCTCCCCGTTATGTTCTAGCCATCGGTATGATGGCACACGAAATGACGACGAATGCAGCGAAGTATGGTGCTTTATCCACACCTCACGGGCGGGTACGCGTCGTCTGGAGCGTTGCGACGCGCGGGGACGGCGAGAAGCGGCTGTATCTGGCGTGGGAGGAGAGCGGAGGTCCTCACGTTTCGCCGCCGCAGCGACGGGGGTTTGGCACCCGCCTGATCACGGGCGCTATCAAGCGCGAGTTGGACGGCGAGATCGACGTGGAGTTCTGTGCGGGTGGAGTGCGCTTGCACCTCGATGTGCCCGTTGAGCAGGCGGCCCCCGGAATTGCGGCAGCGCAGTCGCTCGACCGGGCCGGATGAACCAGCCGGTGCGATGAGCGCCGCAGTCGGTAGCTGGACTATTGCCGAGTGCAGACGGTCAGCTACGCGCCCATTTCGGCCGTCCAGCGGGACCCGGCAGCGTCTTGAAAGCGGATGCTGCGGCAGCGAAGGTTCGAGTCTGGATCGTACCCTCCACCGGACTTCGACTACGCGTGGTCAAAGGCCTGATCATGCAGCAGCGGGCAGGTGTGAAGTTATACGGTTGCCGCCGCGGCGAACGCGTGCCGCAAGGTATCGGCCTCGTATGGTTTCTTGATCACCGGTACGACCCCGAGGTCGGGCGGGATCTTGAAACTCTCGCCGTATCCGGTCGCGAAGACGTATGGGA
The DNA here is from genome assembly GCF_037106235.1 of Methylobacterium nigriterrae. Taxonomy (NCBI): domain Bacteria; kingdom Pseudomonadati; phylum Pseudomonadota; class Alphaproteobacteria; order Hyphomicrobiales; family Methylobacteriaceae; genus Methylobacterium; species Methylobacterium nigriterrae. Next base: position 26,680 of record NZ_JBAWTG010000059.1, read on the forward strand.
TGCCGAGCTCAGCTAGTCTGCGAGCAACGGCCACGCTGGTCTCGCTACCCAGGTTCACGTCGAGAACGGCCCGGTCTGGCGGCGAGGTTTCGATCAGGCGCAGTGCCTCCCGGACCGAGGCGGCCATGTCGACCGCATCGGCGCCCAGCGCCGTGAGCACCTCCTCAGCCTCCAGCGCGATGATCATGTTGTCTTCGACGACCAGAACCGTGCCGTCCAGCTGGACAGGCGCGGCGGGTTTCTGCTCGATCGGCCTGACTTCGCGAGGCGGCGCAGCTCGAACATAGGCTGGCGGGACCGTGAACCGCGCCCGCAGGCCCGAGAGCTCGTAGTGCACCTCCGCCTCGCCCTTGAGCTCGTACGGGATCGAGCGCTCGATCAGCGTAGTGCCGAAACCGCGCCGGGTCGGGGCCTGGACCGCCGGGCCGCCGCTCTCGCGCCAGTGGATGACGAGGTGATCGAGAGCGTCCCGCTCCCAGCACACCTCGACCACGCCGGCCGTGTCGCATAGGGCCCCGTACTTGGCCGAGTTCGTCATGAGTTCGTGCACCACGAGTGCCAGCGTCGTGAACGCCTGCGGCTCCAAGAGCACATCGGTGCCAGAGAGCTTCACCCGGTCGGCCTTGGCGCCAAGATAGGCGCCAGCCTCCAGCAGGATCAGGTCGCGCAGGGAGCCCGGCCCCCAGTTCCCGCTGGTCACTTGGTCGTGCGCGCGGGCGAGAGCCTGGATACGCGAGCCGACCACCTCGACGAAGGTCTCGGCGCTGTCCGCATGGGACCGGCTCTGGGTGACGACGCCACGGATCAGGTTGAGGATGTTACGGACCCGGTGGTTCAACTCAGCGATGAGGAGTTCCTGCCGCTCCTGCGCCTCCCTGCGCTCGCGCTCGGCCGAGTCGGCCAGCCGCAGGATGACCTCCAGAAGCGTAACGCGCAACGCCTCGGCGGTGCGGACCTCGACGTCGGACCACGGCAGCGAACGGCCCCGCACCACTTCGCGCCAAGCCTCGAAGCTCTTGCGCGGGGTCAGGCGCATGCCATTCGGCCCGAGGCTTGCCGGCTTCTCCGGGTTGCCGGCCCAGGTCACTGTGCGTGCCACCTCGCTGCGGAAGAACACGAGGAAGTCGCGCGGCTTGCGCGATACGGGCACAGCCAGCATCCCCGCCGCGCGCTCGGTGAAGTCGCGGCCCGGCTCATGAAAGTGCCCGATCTCGTCGGTGGCGTAGACCTGGCTTGCCGCCGTCCGATTTAGGAAGCGCACGAGGCCGGTAAACTCCTCGCTCGTCGGCGTTGTGCCCTGCAGGATGATCTCGCCGTTCACCCACAAACCCAGCCCGTCGCAGGTCACGATGGCGGAGAGTTCGTCGGCGAAGTCGGCCAACCCCTCCAGGCTGGTGCCGCCGGATGCCATGGCGCTCATCAGGCGAGTGTGGATCTCGCGCGAGCGCGCCTCCTGGACGGCCACGACTTCGCGTTCGCGGCTCTCCAGGATCCAGGAGAACATCTGGCCAAACAACTCAGCGGCGGTGCGCCGCTCCAGTGAGATGTGGCGTGGCTCGGTGTGATGGCAGGCGAACAGGCCCCAGAGGCGGCCGTTGCGCAGGATCGAGATGGATAGAGAGGCAGCCACGCCCATGTTGCGCAGATATTCGAGGTGAATGGGCGAGACCGTGCGCAGCGTAGAGAGCGACAGGTCGAGGGGCTCGCCCGCGGGGTCGCGCGCCGGCACGACTGCCGTGCCCGGACTGTTTACGTCGGCAATGATGCGCAGCCAGTTGCGCTCGTAGAGGGCGCGCGCCTGCTTGGGGATGTCGGAGGCCGGGTAGTGCAGGCCGAGGTAGCGGTCGAGGCCGGAGCGCACGGCCTCCGCGATGACCTCGCCCGAACCGTCGGGCGCGAAGCGGTAGACCATGACCCGATCGAAGCCGGTAAGGGCTCGCATCTGCCGGGCGGCCTCACGGCAGAGCGGGTCGAAGTCGACCGTCTGCTGCAGGCGTGAAACCATGTTGCGCACGAGGTTGCCGGCGCTGAGGTGCTCGGGTGCGCTCGGCTCGGCCTCGATGACGATGGCAGTGCCCGAGATGTGTAGCGCCACGTCGAAGGGCGGATTATCGGCCAGAAGTCGCACGGCGAAGACGCGATCGACGGCATCGGGCCCACGCAGGGTCTGCAAGTGGCCGCGCAGCAGGTGGATGGCCTCGCTGTCGAGGACCGCGTCGAGAGGCAGGCCGAGTAGGTCCTCGACGGCGCGCCCCAGCCAGTCCGGCGCGTTCGCGCTGGCGCGGGTCACGATCCAGTCAGGCGAGACGGCGAGGAGGAAGCCGAACGGTTGCACCGCGCCTAGGATGTGGATCGGCTCACGGTCACATGAGGTCAGGTCGACAGCGGGAGGCGTGGTCATCTCGTGATTAAGCCTGGATGCGTCCCAGATCCAAGAGCACACCTCGCCACGTGCTCAGCGGCCTGCCTGATTGGATTGTGAGGGATGCCGGGATTGGGCTGCGCGCTCCTGAGCATGATCGCCATGAACCCGATTTGAACACCGGAAGCGAATGGGCAGCTCCTGTTCCGGCGGCACGTCCAGCCAGGCGTATCCGCTTCGCCGCCCCAGTGACTTCAAAGCGGACCGGCTGCTCTCGGCCAGGATCGGCCATTCCACTTCGGGCCCTGTTTGGTCGTTCGGCGGATCAAGCGGTCTGCTTCCTGAGAAGGCCTGCCACGACGGCCTTCGACGGAATCGCGCATCGCTTCATCGACCGCGGCTTGGACGATCTCGACCACATCCCAGCGGAAGCGGCAGCCCCTCCTTGAGGGGAGCACAGTCAATCCGCGTATGAGTCTGGGCCCGTTCTGATCAACTCACCGATCGATGATGTGCGAAGCCTGCGAAAGTTGCGAAAGGTCGACCCGACGTTCGATCTCAGCGGTCATTCTGCATTGCGCTGCGCCGAGGTGCCCGCCCTCTTTGAGCGGTCGAACAGGCATTCGGAATGCGTGCGGGACGGCTTGTCATGGCAGCGGGCCGCCCCGGCATCCATATTCGTCACCTTAGGCCCACGGATCGTGCCCTCCCGGGGTTCCAGCTCACCCGGCTTGTCAGAGCTCAACCCCTCCCGTCAGGGCATGGCGGCGGCCTTCGCGATCTGCGCACGGGCCCAGGCGACGATCCGGGACGTCTCCATCGCACCTGCCGTCTGCGCGACCACCTTGCCCTTGTGCAGCAGGAACAAGGCCGGGATCCCCCTGACTCCCAGTTCTGACGCGACGCCCGGCTCCTCAGAGTTGACCTTCAGGAGGCGTACGTCCGGCTCAAGCTCGTCGGCTGCCTGCTCGAACATCGGCGCCATGACCCGGCAGGGGCCACACCACGGTGCCCAGACGTCCACCAGGACGGGGATGTCATTGTTTCGGCGGTGCTTCTCAATGCCGGCGGCATCGGCTGTGGCGGGAGAGCCCTCGAACAGTGGATGGTGGCAGGCCCCACATCGCGCTGCCTCAGCCGGGCGGTCGGCAGGGACCCGGTTGGTCCGCGCGCAGTGCGGACAGACGATGTTGCGGGCAGCGGGCATCGGCTCCTCGCTCCACTTGTGTCTCTGGAACTGCAGGAGCG
>NZ_JBAWTG010000060.1:0-30241 GCF_037106235.1 Methylobacterium nigriterrae
CACCAACCCGGGCAAGATCCCGCTCGAGCTGATCGAGGTCCAGGTCGGATCCTACACCGGAGAAGACGATATCGTCCGCCTCGAAGACGTCTACGGACGCTGACGAGAACCGTCGGCACGAAGCCAGATCGGTAGGCCGCCGCGCGAGGGGTCGGTACCGCGTCGATGCCCGGACGGCTGAACCCGCGGCCGCCTCGGAGATTGACGTCAGAGCGAAACCCGATCCGGAGCTCTCCATGCCGCGACCCCTGAAAGCCGCCTTCCTCGTACTCGGCCTCGGCGTCACGGCCGCCGCGGCGCAGCCGCCACCGGATCGGGAGTCTTTCCTCACGGACAGCCCGGCCGGCACGCTGCGCGGATCGAAGCTGATCGGGCTGCCGGTGATCGGGCAGGATCACGTCAAGATCGGGTCGATCGAGGATCTGCTCGTCGACGGCGAGGGCCGCATCCAGGCCGTACTGATCGGCGTCGGAGGCTTTCTCGGGGTCGGCGAGAAGCGGGTGGCGGTGCCCTACGACGAGCTCGCACTCAACACCGGCGGCGAGGCGCGTCCGTCCGGCCCGACTTCGGTGGCGACGCCGCGGAACGCGCCGTCCGCGGAGGCGGCGAGAACGGCGGGTCCCGAGACGATGCCGGGCGCGAAAGCCAGTGACGCCGCCCTCGACGCGGTGCCGTCCGGCCGCAGCGGCACGGCCGACGCGAGCACCGGCTCGGCCGGGCGGCAGGACGCGTCGCGCGGACGCGCCACGGTCGCTCTCGGCGAGCCTGTCAGGGCCGAGATCCGCATGACGAAGGCTCAGCTTCAGGCTGCGCCCGCTTTCGACGCCGACGAACGGAAATAGCCGGTCCTCAGCGCTCGGCGGAGGCCTGCAGCAGGCGCGGATCCATCGCGGCGAGCGCCAGCAGCGGAGCCGGCATGGCGACGCCCGCTCGCCGCATGTCCTGCGCGACCGAGCGGCATCCGGCGATATCGTTCGCTCCGGCCGCCGAATCGCCCCTGGCGACGGCCTCGGCTGAGGGCTTCGGCGCAGAACTGGCCGGAGGAGCGGCGGGCTTGTCGGGTTTCGGCGCGGCCTGAGAGTCCTTCTGGGCGTTGCCCTGAGGCCCCGCCGCGCCCGGCCCGGAATTCGGGATCGGCCCGCTCTGGCCGGATTGCTGCTGCGGGGCGCCTGCATCGGCGGGTTTCGGAACGGGTTTGTCCTGGGCCGGCGCCTGCACGGCGGTGGCGGCCTGGGGCGGCGGCCCGCCGCCTCCGGGTTCTGGCGCCGGCGGATGCAGGAAGGCGACGAGTTCCTTGCATAGATTGGCGGGCCGACCGGAGGCCGGACCGGCCGCCTTCTCCATCGGGGGTGCGGCCTCGGGCTGCTGCGCCATGGCGGGCGCCGTCCATAGCGATGCGACGACCAGTGCGAGGCCCGACGCTCTCATGACGCACGCTCTCCGACGCGGCCGCAAACGCGGTCACGAGGCCAACGACGCATTCGCGGCGGCGTTCCCATCCCGGGCCCGTCGCTCCCTGTAGGGCCGCGGCACGGCGGGAATGGCGCTGCTCCATCAACTCAGCATGCGCGCGGCGACCGGGCTGAGCTGTTCGGCCAGCGCACCGCCCTGCCGCACCACGAGCCTGGCCGCCAGGCCATGGCGCGTCGCGGCCGCGAGGGCCGGTTCGGGCCCCAGCACCATCAGGGCGGTCGCGGCGGCATCGGCCAGCATGCAGCTCGCATGCAGGACGGTGACCGAGAAGAGACCGTTCTCGATCGGAAAGCCCGTGCGCGGGTCGAGGCTGTGGCCGTAGCGACGGTCGCCGCGATCGAGGAAACGGTGATAGTCGCCCGAGGTCGCCGCGCTGAGGTCGTGAAGGGCGACGACGATCTCGTCGACCGATCCGAGCGCCTCGGGAGGCGCTTCGAGGGCGACCCACCAGGACGAGCGATCCGGCTTCACGCCCCGGCCGCGCAGCTCGCCGCCGATCTCCACGAGGTGGCTGGCGATTCCCTGACCGGCCAGGAGATCGGAGATGCGATCGACGCTGTAGCCCTTGGCAATGGCCGAGAGATCGAGCTGCAGGCCGCCGGGCTGGCAGGCACTTCGGGTCTCCGGGTCCAGGGCCAGCCGCTCCCACCCGCCGCTCGCGCGCGCTGCCGCGACCGCGGCCGGCTCCGGCAGCGTCGGAATCGGGCCCGGGGGGCCGAAGCCCCAGAGGTCGATCAGCGCCCCGAGCGTCGGATCGAAGGCACCCTCGCTGCAGGCCGCGACGTCGCAGGCCTGCAGCAGAACGGCGAAGAGATCGTCGGGAAGGACCTGACGGGTGCCCGCCGGCACGCGGTTGAAGCGGCAGAGCGCCGAGTCGGGCTCCCAATGGCTCAGCTGCGCCATCAGCCGCCCGAACTCGATCTGAATGAGGCTGCGCAGGACCTGCGCGTCGAGACCCGGCGGCGCGACGAAGCGCACCGACCAAGTCGTGCCCATCACGCGCCCGGACAGCGTCTCGATCGACCCACGCGCCGCATGCCCTGGCCCGATCGGCGCGAGGGTCGCCGGTATCAGCACGCGGCGCATGGGACTTCCTACTGAGGCAGGACTTCGAGCGTTGCGTTGTAGATCGCCCGGCGGCGGGCATTCGGGACGCTCGCCCTCTCGTCCTGCGTCTCGGCACCGAGCCAGTACATGCCAGGGCCGGGCCACGTCACCGTGACGACGCCGTCCGAGCCGGACCGGAGGCGCATCGCGTCCGGCTTGTCGCGGTAGCGCGCCCCGCCGCGCACCACCTCGACCTCGACGCCGGGCGCCGGCGTGCCGTCGAGGAGCAGGGTGAAGCGCGCGGGCTCACCCGCCGCGAGGTTGTTCGGGTGGGTGTCGAGGCGCAGCTCGAGCCCGCGTCCGCTCGGCGCCAGCGCGGCCGCGTTGGGCTTGCCGAGCGTCACGAAGGTGTCGGTGCGCTGGAGCGACTGCGTCAGCTTCAGCCCTTCCGCCTCGCGGGGAACGTCCTTCTCGAGGTTCTCGGGACGCCCGCGCCAGCGCTTCTGCTCGCCGTTGAGCCTGTAGCTCGCGAACAGGAACTCGTTGGCGAGGCTCGCCCGATAGGTGCCGGGCCGGGTCAGGTGCAGGTCGAACGTGCTGCGGAACTTGCCGGTCGCGGAATTCTCCGGCTTCACGGCGGCGCCGTCCGGCCCCGTGACGGCGAGGCCATCGAGGCGCATCGGCACGTGCTCGAACACGAACAGGTCGTTCGAGACCGCTGCATCCATCGTCACCCAGACATCCTCGCCCGAGAGCACGGTGGAGGAGGGAAGCATCCAGGCCCGGTGCGCCTCGGCGGGCAGCGGCAGCAGCAGGGCAAGGGCGGTGAGGAGCGGGAGCGGGCGCATGCGAGGTTCGGCCTTCATGGCTTGAGCGTGACGGAGACGGCTCCGAGCTCGCTCGTGCCGCGAGCCTCGGCGGACTGGCCCGCAGCGGGTGGCCAGGAGACGGGCAGGCGCAGCACCTCGCGGCCTCCGACCTCGCGGGCGGCCTCGACGACGATCTCGTATGCGCCGGGCTTGAGGTCTGCGAAGGGCGCGGCGCCCGTGGGCAGGCTGAGCGTGTGCGTGCCGGCGGGCCTCGTGGCGCCGCTGACGCCGTCGATCGGCAAGTCGGTCTCGCGGCCGATCCGGCGCCACCACTGGCGCATGTCCTTGAGGTACTTGGTGCCGCCCTCAGGGCCGGTCTTGCGGGTCTCGTACCAGACCGCGAGGTTGCCGAGCGCTGCGCCATCCTCGCTCTCCAGCCAGACCGCCACGTAGGGACGGTGATACTCGGAGACGTCGAGGCGCGGGATCTCGACGTTCACGGCGACCTCGCCCGCCAGTGCCGGTGCGGCGATCAGGGTCGGGAACAGAGCGGTGATCGTGCGGCGCATCGGGTCCTCGTCTCAGGCGTGGATGAACAGGAGGGCGAGAAGGAGCGGCGCGAGGAGGCCGAGCCCGACCACCGGCCAAGTCGCGGGCCGGCGCGCGGAATGGAACTGCAGCAGGATCAGGCCCGTCAGGCAGAAGACGAGGCAGGCGCCCGCGAAGACGTCGATGAACAGACCCCAGGCCGGCCCGGCGTGGCGGCCCTTGTGCAGGTCGTTGAGGTAGGAGACCCAGCCGCGGCCCGTCTTCTCGTAGAGCACGGCACCGTCGGCGCGGCCGATGCTCACGAAGGCATCGCCTCCGGGCCGCGGCAGCGAGAGCAGGATCTCGCTCTTGGAGAACTCGGCCTCGCGACCGCCCGGCCGCACCCCGAGCATATCCGAGAGCCAGGCGCGCAGGCCCTCCGGCAGACGCCCCTGGCCGCTCGCCGGCAACGCGGCGAGGCTCGTCACGAGGTCGCGCGGCAGGCTCGCCTCCCGCGTCTCGACCTGCGGGCGCTCCTCGAACAGGCGCGGGTGGTTGAGCGTGAAGCCGGTCGCGGCGAAGAGCAGCATGCCGACGAGGCAGAGCGCGGAGCTGACCCAGTGCCAGGCATAGAGCTGCTTCAGCCAGAAGGCCCGGCGCGCGCGGGAGCGCCGTCGCGGATCGGCCCCCGCGCGGGGAGCGTCCGAGGCGGCCTCACGGGCGAAGGTGGACCCGGTCACAGCTCGGCCCAGCGTCGCAGCAGATTGTGGTAGGTCGAGGTCAGGGCGATCACGGCGGCGTTGTCGTCGGAGAGCTCGCCGCGCACGCCCGTTATGCCCCGGTCGAGGTCGTAGAGGAGGGCGCGGGCGCCGTCGTCCTTGATCATCGACTGAGACCAGAAGAAGGCCGACCAGCGCGAGCCGTGCGTGATCGGCTCCACGCGGTGGAGCGATGTTGCCGGATAGACGATCATGTCGCCCGCCGGAAGCTTCACGGCATGCGACCCGAACGTGTCCTCGATCACGAGTTCGCCACCGTCGTAGGAAGCCGGGTCTGTGAGAAAGAGCGTGGCCGAGACGTCGGCCCGCATCCGGATGCCCGCCCCCGGCACCGCCCGGATCGCCCCGTCGACATGCGCGCCGAAACCCATGCCGACGTCGTAGCGGTTGAACAGCGGCGGCAGCACCCGCAGGGGGAGAGCCGCGGCATTGAAGGCGGGGTTGCGCCCGAGCGCCCGCAGGATCAACTCGCCGAGCTCGCGCGCGAGCGCCGAATCCTCCGGGATCTGCAGGTTGTTCTTGGCGCGCGCGGCCTGGCTCCCGGCCGTGACGCGCCCATCGACCCAGGCGCCGGCCTCGAGGCGGTCCCGGCAATGACCGACCTCCTCGGGGCTCAGCAGGTTCCTCACATGGACCAGCACGGTCTCTTCAACTCCGTCAGAAGCGGGTGCCGAGGCTCACCAGCACGGTGCGGCCCGAGAGCGGCACGGCACGGGTCGAGAAGGTGGCGCCGTAATTCAGCTCGTCGGTCAGGTTGTAGACGTTGACGGCAACCCGGTACGCGTCGGTCTCGTAGGCGAGGAGCCCGTCCAGCGAGAAGGAGCCTGGAATCCGGGTGATGTTGTCGCTCGCGGGGAAGTAGCCGTCGTCGAAAGTCACGCCGCCCCCGACCGTGACCCGGCCGGGCAGGTTCCACCAGGAGCGGGCGAGGGCGGTGAGGTCGTAGGTCGTCCAGAGCGTGAAGGCGTTCGCGGGCACGTAGGGCGCGACGCGCCCCCGGTTGGCGCCGGACAGGACCGCGCCTTCGAGATGCGTGTAGCCCGCGAGGATGCTCCATTCCGCGGTCAGGTTGCCGGTGACCGAGGCCTCGAACCCGTCGACTCTGCGGCGCTCGCCGGCATCCAGCGCGCCGAGGACAAGGCCCCCCGTGACGGGATCGACGTCGAAGCTGTTGCTTTTGTCGACCCGGAACAGGGCCGCCGCGAGTCCGAGCCGGCCGCCGAGCACGCTGACCTTGCCGCCAATCTCGTAGAGGTCGCTCTCCTCGGGCTTCAGCGCCGCGGCATTCGCGACCTCGATGCCCGTCGAGTTCGCCACGTACTGCCCCTGCGGCGAGAACCCGCGCGAGTACGAGACGTAGTAGGTCTGCTCGGGAGTCGGCTGCCAGATGCCGCTGACCTTCGGGCTCACGCCCGTCGAGGGGGCCACGACGGTGGCCCCGAACAGGCCGGTGGTGGCGTTGGTGGCGCCGTAGCTGCTGATGAAGCGATCGTAGCGCACGCCGCCGATCATCGAGAATTGTTCGGTGAGCCAGATCCGGTCGCTGATGAAGGCCCCGAGATCCGCGCCCTGCGTCAGGCGGCGGTTGTTCGGGTTGGGCACGAGGGCGTAGCCGGCCTGATCGTGGCGCGGCGTGCGCACGCGCTGGTCCGGTCGCGCGCCGAGCAACAGGTAATTGACGCGGTCGTCATCCTGGTAGGACAGGTCGAGGCCGGCCACGACCTCGTGGCGTAGGAAGCCGGTGTGGAACTTGGCGATCGCCGTGGTGACGTTCTGCGCACCCCAGGCATCCTGTGCGAAGGTCTGCCCACCGCCCGCGCTGTAGGTGACGAACGGGTTTCCCCCGGCGAAGAATCCCGTGATGCAGGCGCCCGTGCAGGTCGCGGCGGTGGTCGAGAAGTTCCGGTCGTAGAACGACAGGCGCGAATCGTTGGTCACCGTCAGCCAGGGGGCGACCTCCCACTTCATCAGCGAGGTGAGGAGATGCACGTCCGCGACATCGCGGTCGGTGGCGCGCACGTAGGAGGTGTTGCGCGCGAGCCCGTACTCGGTCAGCGGCAGGGCGTAGCGCGTTCCCGGGCGCAGCGCCGTCGGGACGCCGTAATCGGGCGTGCGCTCGCTGTGCTGGTAGAGATAGTTGAGAAACCAGGTCGTGTCGGTGCCGAGGCCAAAGCCGAGCGACGCGGCGAATCCAGCGCGATCCGACGTCACGTGGTCGCGGTCCTGGATGTCCTGCCGGTGCACCATGCCCGTGAGGCGGACAGCCGTGGTCTCGTCGATGCGGCGGTTGATGTCGAAGGTGCCGCGCGCCGTTGGACCGCTGCCGCCGAGCGTGTCCACCGCCGTGAAGTCGGTGAGGCCGGCCCGCTTCGAGACGATGTTGATGGCGCCGCCCGCCGTGCCGAGGCCGAGGGTCTCCGAGGACGGGCCCTTGATGACCACCACGTCCTGGATGTTGAAGCTGTCGCGGGCGTAGACGCCGAAGTCGCGCAGGCCGTCGAGGTAGACGTCGTTCTTGGCCTGGAAGCCGCGGATGCGGAACTGGTCGCCGTTGAGGCCGCCATTGCCCTCACCGGCGGAGACCGTGATGCCGGGCACGTTGCGCAGGGCCTGCTCCAGCGTGGTGGCCTGCTGCTGGCGGATCACCTCGCCCGGCACCACGGTGATCGCCTGCGGCGTGTCCTGGATGCGGCCCGGAAGCCGAGAGAGGCCGGTGCCCTGGTTCAGCGTGTTGGGCACGCGCTCGTCGAAGCCCTCGACGCTGAGCATCGGCAGGTCGGCCGAGGCGTCCTGCGCCAGGAGATCGGCCGGGAGGAAGGCGCCCAAGCTCGCAGCAAGCCCGACGCCCAACGCGCCCGCGCCGCCAGAGTCCCGCAACGACAGCCCACCGCTCATAATCCCAACTCCACAATTCGATTGCGCCGCCTTAATCGCTCACAGCCGCCTGCCGCAATAGATGTTTCAGAGTTTTTATCTGGAGATGCACAAGCGTAACACGTTAGAATCATTGCAAACTTAAAGTCGAATAGATCTAAACTAGAAATACGACGCGCTTACCGAAGAAAAAATGATCGCTTGAACCGACGAAGCGTGGCATTTGGCTTGGCGAAGCGACGAGGGCGAGAGAGAACTCTCGGGCAACACGGGATTGGCGTGTCGGTCACCGGCTCGAAGAACACCGACGACGCGGCCCTTTCCCTGTGGGCCCTTCACCAGCGAAGCGCGGCGGATTGGCGCGCCCTCTTCAGGCAGCGCCCCGGAGAGGGGCTGGCCTGGATCCGGTTCGCCGCGGGCCACGGCTTCCGGGCGGCCCAGCTCGTTCTCGGGCAGATGCATCTCGACGGGCACGGCGTCGCCCGCGACCCCGCGCAGGCTTATCGCTGGTTCTCCAGGGCAGCGGCGATCGGCAGCCTCGAGGCTCGCAACATGGTGGGCCGCTGCCACGAGCTCGGCTGGGGCGTGCCGATCGACGAGGCGGAGGCATTGCGCCATTACCGCAGGGCGGCCGCAGGGGGCCTAGCCTGGGCACAGTACAATGTCGGTTGCCTCCTCCTTTACGGCACCGGCGTCCGCCGCGACCACGCGCAGGCCTTCGCGAGCTTCTCGCGGGCCGCGGCGCAGGGTCATGCCAAGGCGCAGGGCCTGCTCGGGCGCTGCCACGAGGAGGGCTGGGGCACGGCGGTCGACCGCGAGGCTGGGGTGGCGTGCTACACGCTGGCGGCAGACGGGGGCGATTGCTGGGCCGCTCTCAACCTGGGCCTTCTTCGGGCGGAGGCCGGGCGCGGGGTCGAGGCCGAAGCCCTGTTCCGGCGCGCGCTCGACACCGCGACGCCGAACTGCCACCGCGCGATCGCGGCAACGCTGACGCACGTGACCGATGCAGGTTTCCAGGCGATCGCCGCGGAGGCGACCGCGCGCGCGGGGACGGTGGAGCGGTGCCCGGCTCCGGCGCACGCAACCCTGCGCCCGGCAACGGCTTCGTCAGCGCGGAGCCTGCACCTCGACGGAGCCATCCTGCTCGGCTTCGTCCTCGGGCGCACGCACGCCCGGCGCCGACGGATCAGCCGGGTGGCGACAGGCGCGCCAAGAGGCTGACGAGTTCCGCCTGCCGAGATGCGTGCCGGTCTTGCCAAAGACGGCCTTCAGCTGGCTGCGAAGCGTGCCGAGCGCGGTTCGGTGCAGGCTCGCGATCTCGGCGAGGTCTCGCCCGCGGAGGAGTTCCCGGGCGAGGCGCGCCTCGGCGCCCGTCGAATCGTTGGCCTGCCGCAGCAGGGCATCGGTGGCAACATTGCGCCCCCGGCGCCGACTGCGTGGCTGTATTGGTCGAAAACGGTTCGCTACAAATCCGGTTCCGTTTCCGCTTCGTAGAAGCACTCGTTCACGAGGACGAGATATTTTCCAACACAACACCCATTCCGACCCACGAAAACGCTATCATCGACTTCGCTATCAACTTAAAATTTCATACATAAGCCGCGATACCATGTAGCCACCCATATTCCGAAACTGTCTTTTCGTCGAACATTGCGCTCGCGGGACATTGGATCGGTCGCCAGCCGGAGAGATGGGTGGGATCCTGCGCTCCCATCAGGCGCAAGCGGCCCGAGCGCCACGAAACCGCGGAATTCGGCACCGATCGATTTGTCGATCGGTGCCGCCTGCGAGGCCGTGCGAGCGCCTGCACGGGTCGGCTCGGTGGCCGCGCTTCCTCGCCCGCAGCGGCCTCGGCGTCACCTCTCAGGCATCCAGGTCCGGCATCCAGGCCCACCATTGACCGCGGCCCGCGCATCCGTCTCGATGGACCTTCTCGCGTCGGACGCGGACCATGCAGAGCTTCGACACCCTGAGCCCGCCCTTCGACCGCCTCGGCCACGACGAGGCCGAGGCGCTCAAGCGCCGGGTCGATATCGGATATTTCCGACCGGGCGAGACCATCGTGGCCCAGGGCCGCCCGTCCGAGTTCCTGCACGTTCTGATCAAGGGGACGGTGGAAGCGCGCGACGGCGCCGCGCTTCTGGCGGTTCTCGGTCCCGGCGACACCTTCGACGCGCGCGCCGTCGTGCATCGCGAGGCCGGCGAGGATTTCGTGGCCGCCGCCGAGACGCTGTGCTTCCTGCTGCCGGGCGACGAGATCCTGTCGCTCGTCCGTCGCAACCAAGCCTTCGCAGCCTTCTTCTACGCCGAACTCTCGCAGAAGCTCGACGCTCTGGCCGAGCCGCACGAGCGCAGCGGCGTCGATTCCGTCCTGTCGCGGCGTGTCCGCAGCGCCCGTCTCGGCGCGGGCGTCTTCGTAGAGGGGAGCGACACACTGGAATCGGCCGCCCACGCCATGCTCCGGGCTGATATCGACGCCGTCTTCGTGGAGGATGGCGGCCGCGTCGGCGTGGTCACGGGCCTCAAGCTGACGCGGGCCTGCGTCATCCAGCGCCGCCCGCCCGAGACCCCGGTGCGCGAGATCGCTCGGTTCGACATGGTGTCGATCAAGGCGGACGACCTCCTGGTCGATGCGCTCCTGATCATGACGCGCTTCAACAAGCGCCGCATCGCCGTCGAGGCAGACGGGCGCTACATCGGCTTCCTGCGCGACCTCGACATTCTCGGGCTGTTCGCCGGAAACTCGCAGCTCATCCCTGGCCGTATCGCGCGGGCGGCCTCCGTCGAGGACCTGGCGTCGGCCGCGCGCGACATTGGCGAGCAGGTCGAGCGCCTGCACCGCCAGGGTGTTCGCATCGACGCCATCGCGGAGATCGTCTCGGACCTGAACGCGCGCCTTCACGCCAAGCTGTTCGAGATGGTGGCGCCGCCCTCCATCCGCGAGGCCGGCTGCCTGATCCTGATGGGCTCGGAGGGCCGCGCCGAGCAGACCGTCCGCACCGACCAGGACAACGGCCTGCTGCTGGCCGAGCCCGTGCCGGAGGCCGACCTCGCGGCCTTCCGAGCCGCTTTCACCGCGGCGCTCGATGCCTTCGGCTTCCCTGCCTGCCCGGGCAACATCATGGTGCGCAATCCTCTCTGGTCGCAGCCGGTCGGCGGCTTCCTGGACCAGCTCAGGATCTGGGTGAGGGCGGGCGATGCGGACGCGGCCATGAACCTCTCGATCTTCGCCGACGCTGCGGCCGTCGCGGGCGACGCGCGCGTGCTCGATCGGGCGAAGGACGGGCTCGTCGCCCTGTTGCGGGGAGAGCAGCGGCTCCTTGCCCAGCTCGCCAAGCTCATCGAGATCTTCGCCGCGAGCGACATCGGGGTGCTCGGAACCGTCTTCGCCACGATCGGCTTCCGCCAGAACCGGATCGATCTGAAGCGCGAGGGCACCTTCCCGATCGTGCACGGGGTGCGGGTGCTCGCCCTCGAGCACGATGCCCTGCCGGGCTCCACCGCCCGTCGGATCGAGGCGCTCGTGGCGCTGGGCGCGCTCGACGACAGGTTCGGGCGCGAGATCCTGAGCGCGTTGCAGATCTTCATGAACCTGCGGCTCGCCACGCAGCTCGCCGCCGCCCGGCGCGGCGCGGTCAACGCGGATTCGATCATCGACATCGACGCCATGACGACGATCGAGCGCGACATGCTGCGCGACGCCCTCAGGATCGTGCGCCGCTTCCGCGAGCTGATCCGCGTTCGCTACAACCTGGGGAGCCTGTGAGGTGCTGAACGCCCTGCGGCGGCGCCTCAGCCGCGCGATGTTGGCGGACCCGGCCTACACGTTTCTGTTCGAGGCAGGGCCGCCGGACGAGGTCGTCGTCATCGATTGCGAGACGACGGGACTCAACCCGCGCAAGGACGAGATCATCACGGTCGCGGCCATCCACGTCCGGGGCGAGCGCATCCTGACGAGCGCGTGCTTCGAGGCGGTAGCGCGCACCGAGCGCAAGTCGCATCCCGACGCCATCAAGGTGCACCGGATCTTCGATGCCGAGGCCCGTGCGGGACGACCGATGCGCCAGATCCTGCCGGAACTCCTGCGCTTCATCGGCGGCCGTCCGATCGTCGGCTATTACACGGATTTCGACGTGCGCATGCTCGACCGTTATCTCACGCGCCTTCTCAACATACGGCTGCCAAACCCGCGCATCGACGTCTCGGCACTCTACTACGACCGCAAGTACAAGGGTGCGCCCGACCACCTGATGATCGATCTCAGCTTCGCCAGCATCCTGCGCGATCTCGGCATCCCGCCGCTTGCACAGCACGACGCCCTCAACGACGCGCTGATGACCGCGATGATCTACCTGCAACTGCGCGACATGGCACGGCGCGGCGCCCGGATCGCGCGGGACCGCGCGGGCGCGGTCGTCGGCCTCGGCGCGGCCGGCTGACGGCTCCCCGCCGAGGCGCGACGGGAGCGGTTCAGCGCCTGTTGGTCAGGCGATAGAGCGCGAAGCCCGCGAGCGCCGCCAGGCCGAGCGCCAGCGGACGGCTGCTCCGCACGCTGTCGAGCGCGCGCTCGCCGGCCTCGCGGACCTCGTGGCCAAGGGGCGACCCGGTCAGGATCCGCTCGGCGCGGTCCCGGTTCTCCTCCCGGGTCGCGATCGACACCGCGAAGGCGTCGCCGTCCCGCTCGATCTCGATGCTGTTGCGGGCGAAGCCAGCCCGGGCCAAGCGGTTGCGCGCCGACCGGGCAGCCCGCAGGGACGGGAAGACGGCGCTCGCCGCACGATCGTGTTCGCGATGTCCTAAGCCGCTGTGCGCCATCGGTTTCCTCCGTTGCGGGGTTCGAAACTCACTAAGCCGTGAGCAAGTTCCCGGCCTCGGGACGGATCCGGCGGTCGCGGTCGGTTCGTCAGGCGAGCACGGTCTCCGCCAGGAGCTTCAGGTTCAGTGCCACGATCAGGCCGGCGATTGCCCAGGACAGGAGCCTGAGCCAGGCCGGGATGACGAGCGCCCCCATCTTGCGGCGGTCCGAGACGAACTGGACGAGCGGAATGATCGCGAAGGGGAGTTGCATGGAGAGCACGACCTGGCTCAGCACCAGGAGGCGCGCCGTGCCCTGCTCGCCGTAGACGGCTGTCACGGCGACCACGGGCACGATGGCGATGCCGCGCGTCAGCAGCCGTCGCGCCCAGTCCGGCAGCCGCAGGCGCAGGAAGCCTTCCATCACGATCTGCCCCGCAAGGGTCGCGGTGACGGTGGAGTTCAGGCCGGACGCCAGGAGCGCGACGGCGAAGAGCGTCGAGGCGATGCCGACGCCGAGGAGCGGCGAGAGCAGGTCGTAGGCCTGCTCGATCTCCTGAACATCGGTGCGGCCACCGCCGTGGAACACGGTCGCGGCCATGATCAGGATCGAGGCATTGACGAACAGCGCCAGCATCAGCGCCACCGTGCTGTCGGCGACGGCGAAGCGGAGGGCCGAGCGGCGGCCCTCCTCGTCGCGCGCGTAGGCGCGCGTCTGCACGATCGAGGAGTGGAGATAGAGGTTGTGGGGCATCACGGTCGCGCCGATGATGCCGATGGCGAGGTACAGCGCCGCCGGATTGGTGACGATCTCGGGGGAGGGGAGGAACCCGCCGAGCACCGCCTGCAGGGACGGCGCCGCTAGGGCGATCTGGATTCCGAAGCAGGCGAAGATCACGGTCAGGAGCGCGATCACGAAGGCTTCGAGCGCCCGGAAGCCGCGGCTCATCAGAAGCAGGATCAGGAAGACGTCGAGCGCCGTGACGGTCGCGCCGATGAGCAGCGGGATGCCGAACAGCAGCTTGAGGGCGATCGCGGTGCCGATCACCTCCGCCAGGTCGCAGGCGATGATGGCGGCCTCGCAGACGAGCCAGAGCGTCACGCTCACGGGTTTCGAATAGTGATCGCGGCAGGCCTGGGCGAGGTCGCGGCCCGTGGCGATTCCGAGGCGCGCAGCGAGCGCCTGCAGCACGATCGCCATCAGGTTCGACAGGAGGATGACCGACAGCAGGGTGTAGCCGAACTGCGCCCCGCCCGCGATGTCGGTCGCCCAGTTGCCGGGATCCATGTAGCCGACCGAGACCATGTAGCCCGGACCGGCGAAGGCGAGCAGGCGCCGCAGCCAGCTGCCCCGCAGGGGTACGGGCACGCTCGCGTTCATGCGTCCGAGACTGGGCTGCTCGTCCGCCTCGCGGGCAAAGCGCCACGCCTGCTCGCGCTGCATGAAGTTCACGCTGGATCCTGTCGGTGGTGATGGCCCGACGCATAGCATGTGCTATAAAAAATATAAACAGCTAAGACTTCGGCTGGGACGCGCCTTGGTCCGCGCGCTGCGCACCGCATCGATTGCCGGGCCGGCGTGCCGCGACTAAGACATCGTCCGCGCCCTCGATCCCCGGGACAGGCCATGGATTTCTCGATCGACGCCCGCGTCGAAGGCTACCGGAGCCGCGTCAGGGCCTTCGTCGACCGCGAGCTGATTCCGCTGGAGAGCGAGCCCGCGGCCTACGACGCCCACGGCAATATCGGCCTCGATCATCTCGAGCAGATGCGCGCGCGCGCGCGGGCCGAGGGCCTGTGGTGCCTGCAGCTCAAGCCCGAGACCGGCGGAGCGGGCCTCGACAAGGTGGGAATGGCGGTCTGCTACGAAGAGATGAACCGCTCGATCTTCGGACCCGTCGTGTTCAACGCCGCGGCGCCCGACGACGGCAACATGATGCTCCTGGAGAAGATCGCCACACCGGCGCAGCGGGAGCGCTGGCTGGCTCCGATCGTCGCCGGTGAGGTCCGTTCCGCCTTCGCCATGACCGAGCCGCATCCGGGCGGCGGCTCGGATCCGTCGATGATCAGCACGAGCGCGCGGCGCGAGGGCGACCGCTACGTCGTGAGCGGCCGCAAGTGGTTCATCACCGGCGCGGAGGATGCCGCCCATTTCATCCTGATGGCGCGGACCTCGGACGACGCGCGCAAGGGGCTCACGGCCTTCCTGTTCCACAAGGACCAGCCGGGCTGGACGATCGTGCGGCGCATCCCGATCATGGGGCCCGAGGAGCATGGCGGCCATTGCGAGCTCGCCTTCGACGGCCTCGAGGTGCCGGCCGAGAACGTCCTCCTCAGCGAGGGCCAGGGCCTCAAGGTGACGCAGATCCGGCTCGGGCCCGCGCGCCTCACGCACTGCATGCGCTGGCTCGGCCTGTCGAAGCGCTGCGTCGAGATCGCCCGCGCCTACGCGGCGGAGCGCCGGGGATTCGGCGTTCGCCTCGCCGACCGGGAGAGCGTCCAGCTCATGCTCGGCGACCTCGCCATGCGCATCGAGGTCGGGCGGCTCCTCGTCATGAAGGCGGCCTGGGAGCTCGATCGCGGCAGCTTTGCCAGAAAGGAGGTGTCGATGGCGAAGGTCCATGTCGCGAACCTCCTGCATGCGGCGGCCGACACGGCGATCCAGATCAACGGGGCGCGAGGCTACTCGAAGGACACGGTGCTGGAGTGGATCTACCGCTACGCGCGTCAGGCCCGCCTCGTCGACGGCGCGGACGAGGTCCACAAGATGGTGCTGAATCGCTTCCTCGAGGCGGAGGAGGACGCGTTCTGGACCTGGCCCGCGCCTGGGGCGACCGCGGCGGGACCCGCTTGACCAGGGCGGCCTGACCATCGGGTCACCGGGATCGCGCCGTGCAGGACGGACTCCTGAGCGCGGGGGGCGCGCTCCGCCATCCGATCGGCGCGACGGGCGCGATCCTGGCCGAGAAGGCGCCGTACGCGTTGCGCCGGACCGCGGGGCGTCACGGCCTCGTCACCATGTGCATCGGCGCCGGACTGCATCGGCGGCGGACGGGGAATCGCCCTTGCGATCGAGCGCCTGCCGTGACCCCATGCAGGGTGGCGGACCGAGCCTCCCGGGCCAGGGCGGGGCCGGTCTTGATCGGCAACCGCCGAGGCGAGGGCCGCAGGGAGGCAGGATGGCCGGGTTGTTTGACCTGACGGATCGGCACGTCCTCGTGACGGGCGCATCGAGCGGGCTCGGGCGCCATTTCGCCCGGTGCCTCGCGGGAGCCGGGGCGCGCGTCTCGGCCGCGGCGCGGCGGGAGGCGGCGCTCGCCGAGACTGTGGCGCAGATCGAGGGCGCGGGCGGCCGGGCGGCGGCGATCGTCCTCGACGTGACCGACCCGGACGGGATCGAGCGGGCGCTCGACGAGGCCGAGGCGCGGCACGGCCCCGTCTCGGTGCTGGTGAACAACGCCGGCGTCACGGTCACCCGTTCGGCCCTCGAGCTCAGCGAGGATGAGTGGGATTGGGTCGTCGACACCAACCTGAAGGGCCTCTGGCTGGTGGCGCAGGCCAGCGCGCGCCGCATGCTGCGCGCGGGCGCGGGCGGCAGCATCGTCAACGTCGCGTCGATCCTGGGCCTGCGCGTCGCCGGCGGCGTGGCGCCCTACGCGGTCTCGAAGGCCGGCGTGATCCAGCTCACCAAGAGCCTCGCCCTCGAATGGGCCCGACACGGCATCCGGGTGAATGCGCTGGCGCCGGGATACCTGCGCACCGAGCTGAACCAGGACTTCTTCGGCACCGAGGCCGGCCAGGCCCTGATCAAGCGCGTGCCTCAGCGCCGCCTCGGCGAGGCGGCCGAGCTCGACGGCGCGCTGCTGCTCCTCGCCTCCGATGCCGGCAGCTACATGACCGGCAGCGTGATCGCGGTCGACGGCGGCCATCTGGTGTCGGGCCTATGATGCGCGGGCTTCCCCGGCGTTCCGACCGCGCAGCCCATGCCGCGCAGGAGCGTGACCATGCTGGATGACGGCGCGCGCGAGCGGCTGCGGGCCTGGATTGACGGGCGGATCGGCGGTGGCGGCTTCGTCCTCGGCGAGATGACGCCGCTCTCGGGCGGTTCGATTCAGGAAAACTGGCGTCTCGACGGCACGATCGCGGGCGAGCCCCGCCGCTTCGTTCTGCGCAAGGACGCGGCAGCCACGATCGCCTCGAGCCGCACGCGCGAGGAGGAATTCGCGGTCCTCGAAGCCGCGCACCGCTCGGGGGTGCGGGTGCCGGAGCCTATCGGGTTCTGCCGGGACGCGGACGTTGTCGGCGCGCCGTTTGCCCTGATGGCCCTCGTCGAGGGCGTCGGCCTCGGGCCCCGCATCGTCAAGGACCTCTCGCTCGGCGGCGACCGCGAGCGCCTTGCGGAGCAGCTCGGGCGCGAGCTCGCGCGCATCCACCGGATCCGCCCGCCGACGATCGGTCTCGAATTTCTGGGCGAGCCCGAGCCGCAGCCCGCGCTCGCCGAGATCCGGGCGCTGCGCTGCAAGCTCGACGCGCTCGAGGCGGCGCGTCCGGCCCTCGAATGGGGCCTGCGCTGGGCCGAGCTCCACGCGCCCGCCTGCGCCGCGCCGACGCTGACGCACCGAGACTTCCGCACCGGCAATTACATGGTGGACGGGCACGGCCTCACCGCCATCCTCGACTGGGAATTCGCCGGCTGGGGCGATCCGATGGCGGATCTCGGCTGGTTCTGCGCGGCCTGCTGGCGCTTCGGACGGCCGGACCTCGAGGCCGGCGGCATCGCCGCGCGCGCGGTGTTCTACCGGGGCTACGAACTCGAGGGCGGCGGTCCGGTCGACCACGCGGCCGTCCGGTTCTGGGAGGTGATGGCACATCTGCGCTGGGCTGCCATCGCCCTCGAACAAGCCCATCGCCACGTCTCGGGCGCGGAATTCTCGCTGGAGCTCGCGCTCACGGGCCGCATGGTTCCGGCGCTGGAATTGGCGGTGTTGCGCGAGACTGACCCCGCCCGCTGGGAGATCCGCCATGGCTGACGAACCCTCCGGCGCCGCGCTCCTCGACGCCGCCCGCGCGTCGCTCCTGCGGGAGATCGAGCCCGCCCTCTCAGGGCGCCCCCGCTACGTCGCCGCCATGGTGGCCAACGCGATCGGCATCGTCGCCCGCGAGATCGAGGCGGGCGCAGGCGCGCGCGCGGCCTGGGAGCGGGCGGCCCGGGCGGGATCCGAGGCCACGCCGGCAGGCCTCGCCGCCGCCATCCGGGCCGGCGCGCTCGACGGCGACGTGCAACTCCACGCCGCCCTGACGGAGGCGAGCGCCGCCGCGGCGGCGATCTGGAAGCCGAAGCCTGCGCCAGGCGCCTGACACGCGGCGCCGGGCAACGGACAGGCCGCCTGTCCGATCCGCCCGGCCGGCCCAATTACAAGAACGAACGCGATCACCACGAGGAAACGCCATGCGATCGAGCGGCTTCGAGGCACCGTCCGGGCTCCCGCCGGCCGCGTGGCGCGGGGGCTTCGGCAAGCCGGCGCGCAGGTCGGCCGGCCCCAACCGGGGCCGAGTCGGATGATGAGCCTCCGCCCCGGCCACCCGTTCGAGACCGGCCTCGACCGCGGCCCCGCAAACTTCGTCCCTCTCACGCCGGCAAGCTTCCTGGCGCGCGCCGCGAGCGCCCTCGGCTCGACCGTCGCGGTGATCGACGGCGAGCGCCGCTTCACCTACGCGGACCTCTACGCTCGCTGCCGCCGTCTCGCCTCGTCCCTGAAGGGGAGGGGGATCGGGCGCCTCGACACGGTGGCGATCCTCGCCTCGAACATCCCGGAGATGATCGAGGCCCACTACGCAGTGCCGATGCTCGGGGCCGTCCTCAATCCGCTCAACACGCGCCTCGACGCGGCGACCATCGCCTTCTCGCTGCGCCACGGCGAAGCCAAGGCGCTGATCGTCGACCGTGACCTCGCTGCCCTCGCCGGGCAGGCGCTCGCCGCCCTCGGCCGCCCTGTCCTCGTGGTGGATGTGCCCGGCCGGGGCGAGAGCGCCGCGCCCGCCGGCGCGATCGACTACGAGGCGCTGCTCGCCGAAGGCGACCCCGACTTCGCGTGGCCCGGCCCGGACGACGAGTGGCAATCCCTCTGCCTTCTCTACACCTCGGGCACGACCGGCGACCCGAAGGGCGCCGTCTACAGTCATCGCGGCGCCTACCTGCAGGCGCTCGGCAACGCCGTCACCTTCGGGATGCAGCAGGGCAGCGTCTACCTCTGGACGCTGCCGATGTTCCACTGCAGCGGCTGGTCGTATCCCTGGGCCGTCGTCGCGGCGGGCGGCACCCAGATCTGCCTGCGCAAGGTCGAGCCCGCCCGCATCTTCAACCTCATCGCCGAGCACGGCGTGACGCATCTGTGCGGCGCACCGATCCTGCTGTCGATGCTGGTCAACGCGCCGGCCGACGAGCGCCGGCCCTTCGCCCAGCGGGTGCGCTGCGCCACGGGCGGCGCCGCGCCGCCCTCGACGGTGCTGCGCGCGATGGAAGAGCTGGGCTTCGACGTCACCCATCTCTACGGCGCCACCGAGACCTACGGGCCCGGGACCGTCTGCGTGCCTTCGCCCGCCTGGAGCGACCTCCCGAACGAGGAGCGCTACCTGCGCATGGCCCGCCAGGGCGCGGCGCTGCCGACCGTCGCCGAGATGATGGTGACCGATCCCGCGACGCTCGCGCCCGTGCCGCGGGACGGCCGGACGATCGGCGAGATCGCGATGCGCGGCAACACCGTGATGAAGGGCTACCTGAAGAATTCCGACGCGACGGAGCGCACGCTCGGCGGCGGCTGGTACCTCTCCGGCGACCTCGCCGTCTGGCACCCGGACGGCGCCGTCGAGATCAAGGACCGCGCCAAGGATATCATCATCTCGGGCGGCGAGAACATCTCGAGCCTCGAGGTCGAGGAGGTGCTGACCCGCCATCCGGCCGTGATGCTGGCGGCCGTGGTCGCCCGGCCCGACGCGAACTGGGGCGAGACGCCCTGCGCCTTCCTAGAGCTCAAGCCCGGCGCCGCGTCCGTGACGGAGGCCGACATCGTCGCCTTCTGCCGCGCGAATCTGGCGCGCTTCAAGGTTCCGAAGACGGTGGTGTTCGGTCCCCTGCCGAAGACCGCGACCGGCAAGATCCAGAAGTTCGTGCTGCGCGAGCAGGCGGCCGGCATCGCGCCCGCGACACCGGCCCCTTGACGGTCCGAACGCCCTTCGCCATCGCGCCGTCGGTGCGGCTGCGCAGGGGGCCGATCGTGTAGGGGTGGTGCGGCGTGAGCACGACCTGCCGGGCCGTACATCGCGGACACGAGGTGTTTAGCCCGCGTTCCGTTCGGCCTGCTCGGCCGCGATCTGCATCTGCGGCCGGCCACTGCTCTGCAGCAGAGCGACCGCCTCGCGTTTGAACCCGGGGGTGAACTCCCGTCTCGTCCTCGCCATCGGACACCTTCCCCGCTCGCCCTCAGCGTATCGGGAGTGTGCGTGAAACCGAGGGAGGATCAGTTCGCGGCCGGTCCTTTTTGGACGGCGCTTCCGGCCGGGAAGCTTGTACGCAAGCCATCGGCCAATTCGCGGCCGACGCCGACAGGAGGCCGCCCGCGCCCTGCGCGGATGCGGCGTCCGGTCGATCAGCCGCCGTGCTCGCGCGCGCTCAGGGCCGCGTATTCGGGCGAGGCGCAGAGTGCCGCGACGAGCTCGGCGGCCGGGACGCTGCGCCGCCCGACCTCATGCCGCCACGCCGCGGCGCCGGTCGGATCGATCTCGCGCCCCAGGACGAGGCGGTAGGCGCGGGCCACATCCGCCTCGGTGGACGCCCCGGCATCGGCCGCCGCAAGCGCGCGCGCGTAGGCTGCGACCGCGAAGGCGGGACCGGCCGCACGAGCCTCGGCGAGAAGCGCGGCCTCCTGCGCCGCCCGCCAGGGCGAGAGGGACGGTGGCGACGCGGGCGCAGGGCCGATTCCGGAGGCACCCTGCGCGGGCCCCGGCCGCGCACCCGTCCAGAGGCCGCTGCCCGATCGTCCGAGCAGATCCTTCCACTTCTCCTGGAAGCGCGCGTCATCGTGCGCGACCCGCCCGGCATAGGCCGGATCGTCGAGCGTCGGGCAGGTTGAGCCGTTCTCGCCGTGCAACAGCGTCACGGGCACCTGCCAGCACCGGATGCCGCGGATGCGGGCTTCGAGCGCGTAATCGGCGTCCATCACGCCGGCCGAGCGATAGCCGGGGTCGGGATCTCCGACCATGTCGATGACCTCGCGGCGGATGTAGACGCCCCCGAACGTGACCCAGTCGGCGGGGCGGGGGGCGGCGAAGCGGCCGTCGTAGCGGTAGGCCACCGGCCCGGCGGTCCCCGCGCGCAGGTCGACGGACCCGCCGAACTGGCCGATCCGCGCATCCTCGAAATAGCCGCCCGCGCATTGGGCGTACCATTCCCCGGTCGGCGCCTTGAGGGGAAACAGCAGGTCGCAGCCGACGAGGCCGGCCGCGGGCAGCGCCTCGACCGCCGCGAGCAGGCGCTCGTACCAGGTGTTGCCGGCATCGTCCGGCATCGGCGCCATGCCGGTGCGGAGGATGACGACGTCGCGGTTCGGAAAGGCCTTCCATCCCTGCTCGACGGCACGCCCGGGCCCGAGCGGGGCCGTGTCCTGCCAGAGGTGGACGGGCAGGCGGCGGCCCCGATCCTCGTCGAGGCCGAAGGCGGCGACGACCCGGTCCCGATCGGCCTCGTGGACATAGGGACAGAGGATGACCGGCTCGGGACGCCGCGCCGACGCTTCCGCCCGAGCCGGCTCGGACGCCGCGAAGCGGCCCTCCGGCGTCAGGATGCGGTGCGCGAAGCGGTCGCGGTTCGACCTGACGTATTCCGGCAGGCGCTCCTCCCCGGAAATCTCCCAGGCGTAGTCGCCGCGGCCGAACAGGTCGCGCCTCGCCGCGATCAGGGCCAGTGGATCGATGCCCGAGAGGAAGTCCGGCGTGTTGTACTCCTGGTGCGAGAACTCGCGGATCTTGCGCTTGATGCCTTCCAGATCGGAGAGGTACGAGAAGTGCCAGCCGGCATCGGGCACGCGCCGCGCCGGGATCGTTCCGTTCTGGACGGCGTAGCGCAGGGCATCCGGCCCGCTCTCTCGCAGTAGCGCGTGAGGACAGACGACCGCCCGCTTCAGGTCGACCTCGGGGCCTGCACAGTGCCGGTAGTTGAGCGCGAAGTAGCTCAGGTCGAGAACGAGGCCGAAGCAGCCGCTGCCCTCTCGGCGGATCGCCTCGATCGCCGAGGCGCGGGGGATCTCGTCGACGTCCGAGGCGAGGACCAGATCGTCGTCGTGCGCATCGAGAAGCCCGCGCGTCACGCAGTTGCGCTGGAACTGCTCGCGGGCCCAGGCATCCCCCGACGCGATGTCGTCATCGACGACGACGTAGCGGATCTTGCGGGTGAAGGGACGGATCCGATCCCACTGCGCGCGCAGCCTGAGCGGCTTCGGCAACCCGCTGAAGGTGCGCGTGGCCTCGACGATCACGACCACGTCGACGACGGCAGCGAGCTCGTGCAGCCGGATCTCCAGGATGTCGATCTCGCCGTTGTAGAGCAGGCAGTCGAAGACGCGCATGGGGACCCGTAGACGGTGAGCCGGGAGATTCGGGCGAGCGTGTAGCATTCGGCTCCGCGATCTGGCGAAGGATTCCCGCAGCCGCCCACATGGCGGCGACCCGCGCATTCAGTTTCGCCGGAGCGCCGCGAGGACGGCCCGGACTCGCGAATGGCGGGCGACCCGCCGCAGCAGGGACCGCACCGGCCCCGCCCGCTCACGGCCGGCCGCATGATTTTCAGGCGCCACGTCGTGGTAAGACCACGCGATGTTCCGGCGGACCACCCGGGCGGGCGCACCGACGGCGACGCAGTTCGGCGGGATCGCGCGTGTGACCACCGACCGCGCTCCGATCACGCAGCCGGGTCCGATTCGCGCGCCTGGGCTGATCAGGGCGTCGAGGCCGAGCCAGACATGCTCGCCGATCTCGACGACGCTGCCGTAGCGGTTGATCCGCTCCTTCGTGGCCCGGTCGAAGATGGCGTGCATGTCGTCGGTCTGGACGGTGATGTGGCTGGCCCAGAGATTGTCCCGCCCGATCGCGATGAGGCCGCCGTTGCGCGCGTTCAGGTGCGATCCGTTGATGGAGGCGAGGTCGCCCGCGAGGACGATCGTCGAGCGGTCTCCGCTATAGAGATAGCCGTTGAGGAGGCTGCAGCCGCTGCCGACGAGCACGGCCGGGGCCTCGCCCGCCAGCATGATCTCGGCGGGAGGCGTTCCTCCCGCGCCGACGAGCACGACGGCGCCGCGCGGCGGCTCCTCGCCCGGATGCGACCGCAGGACGATTTCGATCCCGGGCGGCGCGAACAGGCGGTTCCCGGCGGCCGACCACCAGTCCGGAAGGCCGTCGGTCCGCAGCGCGAGGCCCTCCGGCACGGACAGGTCCCCGGCGGCGTGCGGGAGGCGCTGTCGCAGGCGCTGGCGGATCAGCGCGACGGCTCGGCTCAGCTCGTCCTCGGCGGGCGTCATTCCTGAAACCGACATGACCCGCCCGGCATCAGCTGATCGGGGTGCCGGGCTCGGCTTTCATCCCCTCGGTCGTATTGAACAGCGCGGCCCCGCAGGCTGCCGCGTCGACCGGCGTCAGGCGAAGCACGAGTTCGGCCCCGCCCAGAAGGCCGAGGACGAGGGCCGGCATGCCGCTCGCGTCGAAGGTGCCGGATTTCCAGGCGGTCACGGGCAGCTCGGATTGCACGATGACGTCCCCCTGCGCCGGCGGCGGCGCCGCCTGGCTGTAGAGCGCGCTCGCGGAGAGGAGGGCCGTGCCGAGCTGAGCGGCGAGAGCCGGAGCCA
The DNA here is from genome assembly GCF_037106235.1 of Methylobacterium nigriterrae. Classification (NCBI taxonomy): domain Bacteria; kingdom Pseudomonadati; phylum Pseudomonadota; class Alphaproteobacteria; order Hyphomicrobiales; family Methylobacteriaceae; genus Methylobacterium; species Methylobacterium nigriterrae. The sequence goes on from NZ_JBAWTG010000060.1 coordinate 23,197, forward strand.
CGTCCATCAGAACGACCTGGCCGCCCGTGTCGAGCCGCAGGCTCGGCAGGCCGTTCGGCCCCGCCACGACGGTCAGGCTCGGCCTCGTTTCCTTGTCGGCATCGCTCATGCGCGTCCTCCCTCCGGCGGGCGGCTTCTGCCACGGGCCGGGCGGCGATGCCAATCACCACGCGGCCGCGGGCGGCGGCCGGACGATCCCGGCGATGAAGGCCGCCCTGGTCGGGACCGTCCCGCCCGCCTCGGCGTCTCCGGCGATCTCCTCGTCCCGACGGCGAGGGCGCAGAGGGAAGGGTCCCGCCCGATGCATTGGCGCGATGCCTCCGGCCGGGTAGGGGAATGCGGTCCGACCTGCAGCGGTGCCGCCATGCTCTCGACCCTTCCGGTCGTGCTGCCGATCTTCGCACTCGTCCTCGCGGGCTGGCTCGCGCGGCGGATCGGCGTGCTCGGCCCCGACGCGACGCGCGAGATCAACCGCTTCGTCGTCTACCTCGCGCTGCCCGCGCTCCTCTTCGACGTGCTCGCCCACACCCACTGGGCCGAGATCTGGCAGCCGGGCTTCATCGCCGTGTTCGGCCTCAGCAGCCTCGCGGTCTTTGCGCTCACCGTCGGGATCAGGCTGCGCCGCGGCTTGCACCTCGCGGACGCCGCCATCGACGGCCTCAACGCGGGCTACGCCAATACGGGGTTCATGGGCTTCCCGCTCGCCCTCGTGGCGCTCGGACCCGCCGCTCTGGCGCCGACCACGATCGCTGTGATCCTCACGGTCTGCGTCACCTTCGCGGCCGCCATCGTGCTGATCGAGATCGGGCTGCAGCGGCAGGCCCGCCGGGCCGACCTCGTTGCCAAGGTAGCCCGCTCGCTCGCCCGCAACCCGCTCCTCGTCGCGCCCTGCCTCGGTGCGCTCGTGCCGCTCGCGGGCCTCGAGGTCCCGGCCTCCGCCGAGACCATCCTGAAGCTCCTCGGCGGGGCGGCCTCGCCCTGCGCCCTCGTCGCGCTCGGCCTGTTTCTCGCCGAGGAGCGAGAGGCGGACGCCGCCCAGGCTGACACGACGGGGCTGCTCGTCGGGCTGAAGCTCGTAGGGCACCCGCTTCTCGCCTGGCTGCTCGCGCGCTTCGTGTTCGATCTTGCCCCGACCCTCCTGCACACGGCGGTGCTGATGGCGGCGCTGCCGACGGGCACCGGGCCCTTCATGCTGGCCGAGTTCTATCGGCGGGAGGCAGGCGTCACCGCCCGCGTCGTCCTCGTCTCGACCGTGATCTCGGTCGTCACCGTGTCGGGCTATCTCGCCCTGAAGCGCTGATCGGGCTGTGGGCACGGATCCCGCCCCGCTTGAGCCTACCCCCCGGCACGGGACATGAAGGGGCGGGTGCGGCTGCAGGCGGGATTCATGGCATGGAGAGGAAGGCCCTCAGACGCGCGCTTCGCCTTCTCCTCGTCTCGGCGTCGCTCGCGGCTCCGCTCGCCCCGGCTGCGCGCGCCGGCGAGCGCGTCCCCGTCACGATCTACACGGCGATCGAGAACGAGCAGATCGCCTGGATCGACGCAGCGCTCCGGCGGGCCGTGCCGGAGGCCGAGCCTGTCTGGGTGAGGGGCTCGACCGGAGTGATAACGGACCGCCTGCTCGCCGAGCGCGACCGCCCGCAGGCCGACCTCGCCTTCGGCATCGCCGCCTCGAGCCTGACGCTCCTGAAGCGGGCGGGGCTCCTTGACGCCTACCGGCCCGCGGGTGCCGACGCGCTCCGCTCCTTCTTCCAGGATCCTTCCGCGCCCTACTCTTGGACGGGCATGGACGCCTATCTCGGGGCGATCTGCTTCAATGGCGGGCTCGCCGCGGCCCGCGGCCTACTGACGCCCCAGCTCTGGCGGGAGCTGCTGGCGCCCGGCCTCAACGGACAGATCGCGATGCCGGACCCGAACCGGTCGGGGACGGGCTTCCTGCTGGTGGCGGGCTGGCTGCAGAGCATGGGCGAGGCGCCGGCCTGGGCCTTCATGGATGCGCTCGACCGGAACGTCTCGGCCTACCTGCTGTCGGGGTCGGCCCCCTGCCGCGCTGCGGCCCGGGGCGAGGCCGTCGCGGGGCTGTCGTTCGACATGCGGGCGGCCGCCGAGAAGGCTGCCGGCGCACCGATCGAGATCATCGTCCCGGTCGACGGGGTCGGCTGGGAGCAGGAGGCCGTGGCGATCCTGGCGTCCGCGCGCCAGCCCGAGATCGCCCGGCGCATCGTCGACTGGGCCGCCTCGCGAGAGGCCAACGAGATCTACGCGCGCAGCTTCGCGGTCGTGGCCTACCCGGACGTTTCGACCCCGAACGCCCTCTATCCGGCCCATGCCGAGGCGCGGATGATCCGCAACGACATCGCCTGGGAAGCCGCCAACCGCGCCCGAATCCTGGCCGAGTGGACGCGCCGCTACGGCGCCAAGGTCAGGCCGGAGTGATGCCGGGCAGGCCCGCTCACCCGGCTCCGGTCCAGCACAAGCCCTTCGGCGCGCGGCCTCGAAGGCTCGCAGGCTCGAACAAGCCGTGCGCCTTCGCCGCGCCGTGGCTCAGCAGGCGCTCGATGAGCTCGGGCGACCGGTCGAGCTTCGACGGGTAGTCGAGGTCGAGGTCGAGCGCCACCACCCGGACAGCGATGCGGCGATAGCCTTCCGCCTCCGCGATCGCGGGGTGGCGCTCGATCAGGTCGTTGATCGTCTCGATGAAGTCGAGTTCCCGGTCGAGCGAGAGGTTGCCGGCGAGCTCGTTCCGCCGGTCGATGATCTCCGGCATCGTGGTCGGCTCGCTGGCGCGGCCCTGCGGGTTGATCTGGATCACCCAGATCTCGTCCGGCTTCTCCGGCAGATCGGTCAGTGCGCGGATCGGCGGGTTGCGGCTGAACAGGCCGTCCCACAGCCACGTGCCGCGGGTGCGCACCGCCCGGAACAGCGGCGGCACGGCGGCGGAGGCGACGAGATCGTCGTAGGTCAGGGTCTCGCCGCACAGGATGCGGCCCTCGCCCGCCCGGATGTCGGTGGCGCCGACGAGGAGCTTCGGCAGCGCGGGCCGCGCGCCCGCCGGCGGCAGCGCCTCCAGCCGGACATGCCGCGCCAGGAGCAGACGCAGCCGCGCGGCCGCGCCGACATCGATCAGGTAGGGGCTCACCTCCGCGGTGACCGGGAGGCCGGCGAGCAGCGTGCCCCAGGCGTTGATCGCGCCATCGACCGGATCGTCGGCCTCCAGCTCCCGCCAGAAGGCGAGCAGGCGGCTCGCGGCCTCCGCCGGGCCGCCATCCCGCGCGATCAGTCCCGACCACGCGAGCGCCGCGCAGACGGCGCCGCCGGACGTGCCGCTGAGCGCGATCAGCGCGAAGCGGTCGAAGATCTCGGGTCGCAGGAGATGGGAGAGGATACCGGCCGCGAAGGCGGCGTGGCTGCCGCCGCCCTGGCAGGCGATGGCGACGCGCGGCGTGTCGGCTCCCGGCATCGAATTTCCGTCGGACGCGGCTCCCGGGCCAAGTTGCGCGATCCGCCGGTGAAAGGCCAGGGCGGAGCGCGGCCCGTCGTCGATCAGCCGAGGCGGAGGGCGCGGGCTTCGCCGGATTCGAGCTGTCGTTGCGCGAGCAAGCTGTCGAGCTGGCGAAGGATCGAGGCCTTGGCCCGCAGGACGTTCGACCGCTTCATGGCGGCCTCCTAGCGGCGCGCGGCGCGGCGCCGGCACGGGACCGGCACGGGCTGAGGTGCCGGGACGCCGCCGATCGCGAGCGCGGCCTCAGCGAGGATGCGGGAGATGAGGTCTGCGAGGGTCATGGGCATCGTCTCCGGTGTCGGACGGAGCTTCGCGCGTCCGGAACGCGGCGACCGTGACGCGCGTCACGCATCGGGGCCGGCGCCGGGGCGCGCCGCACGGGCCGCGGGACAAAGCGGACCGGCATCTCCGGCAGCGCGTCGAGGACGATGACGCGGCACAGAACCTCTCCCGCAGGGGCGAGGGGATCCGCTGTCCTCGTGCGAACCGTCAAGCCCGTCCGGAGACGTGCGTGCGATGCCCGAGCCTTCCGAACGCGCAGCGTTGCGCTCGCGCGACCGCGCACGCCCTCCGCGACCGGCAGACCCGTCGCCCGGCCGTCAGCTCACTCGGCGGGCTCGGCCTTCGTCAAGCCGAACCACGCGTTCAACTTGGCCGAGAGCGTGCCGCCCTTCCGCTGGGCCGCAGCCTCGGGCTGAGTCCGCGCGACGTCCATCCGGTCCCGCATCGCGTCGAACGCGATCGAATCGGCCTGCCGTCCGATGGCGAGCGCCCCTTCGAGCGCCCTGAGGCCGCGCTCGAATCTGGCCCGCCGCGGATACAGGTCGCTGAAGCCGATCTGCACGTCGATATAGGCCGCACGCCGGCGCTCGACCTCCGGCGTGTCCGCGCAGGCGAGCCGCGTCACGAACGGCATCAGCCGCTGCCGTTCGGCATCGTCCGCCTCGTCGTTCAGAAGCATCGCGAGGCTGCAGATCGGGCGGGAGAAGCAGGGCGGCATGTCGAGGATCGACCGCACCGGCCGATAGGGAAAGCCCGCCGCCACCAGCGCGGCCTCGTTGATGCAGGTCCCGCCGTCCTTGCCCGGGAACGGATGCGAACCGGCCTTGAGCTTCCAGTTGAGGATATGGTCGAAGCCTTCCATGGCAGCAGACCCCTGAGCCCATCAAGCCCCAAGGGTCCTCCCGCACGCCTCCGCCGTCAATCACGCTTTCGGACTACCGTACGTTTCGTGCGCCGGCGCGAGGATGCGAGATGCGGCGCTCAATCCGCCCGCGAATCCCGGGTCGGCCGGTTGCCGAGTTCGACCCGCCCGGCGCGGTTGCCTCCGCCCAGGGCGTGTAGGCCAGCCCCCGTCGGTCCGGCGCGCGGGGCGCCCATTCGGGGCAGCCCGCGCCGCTTCATGGAACGGGAGCCAGCTCTGCCGGGTTGATAGCCAGATTGTAAGTGTTCTAGTTTAAAACAACCGCGGAACACGCTGCCGAGCGCCAGAGGAGCATGACATGGCCAACACCGCGAATGCACAGTGCCAGAGCTGCCGGTACTACGACGACCACAAGCTGAACGGCGCGCAGGCACAGGGCGAGGAGGGCCTGTGTCGGTTCAATCCGCCGGTGACGCAGCCCGAGCCGCAGGGGCACGGCCTCTGGCCCGTGGTGTCGGCCTCCGACTGGTGCGGCCATTACTCGCCCGAGATGATGGCGGGAGAATAAGGCCGTACGGCATTTCGATCCGAGACGGCCGGAGCCTGCGCCGGCCCGACCGTCCCGATCCGCGTCGCGCGCCCGAGCCACCGCCGGGTCGCGGCGCTTCCGGCGCGAGCGTGCTTCGAGCTCTCGCCCATATCCGGTCTGCGGGGCCGGGCGTGAACGCGACTTGGCAGGAGACGCGTCCGATGCCGAGAAAGGCACGACAGCCCCGCGTCATCAGGCGCTACGGACGCTGCCGCCTCTACGATCCGGCCTCGGGGGCCTACGTATCCCTGTCCGAGCTGATGCGCTGGCGCGCCGACGGCGAGAAGATCGTCGTCCGCGAGGCGGATACCGGCCAGGATGTCACCGACGAGATCTGGGCGTCGGGAACCATGCATTGACCTGCCGGCTCAGTTGGGTCGCGGAGCCCGCAAGAGCATGAGGAAGGCCGCGAGGTCTCCCGAAATCTGCCAGTCTCGCATCGATGCGGCGAAGCTAAAACTCAAGTTTATGATAAGTTTATCGCCGGAACATTGTCGCAGCAGCCATGTTCTTGACCTTGCCGACTACATGCGAGGTGCACATGCTGATTGCGCTGACGATTTGTACCATGCTCGGACACCAGAACTGCGTCGACGAGCGTATCCCCCTCAGCGAAGTGAGATCTCCGATAACATGCGTTCTGACGGCGCAGGCCGTGATCGCCCAGTGGATGACCGAGCATTATCCGGATCGCCGCGTCTCCCAGTGGAAATGTACAACCCCTGACCGACTGGCACGGACAGCTTAGCGAGACCTAGCCTCGGCACGCTCGCTGTACTGCACTGAACATCTGTCACGCCAAAGCCACACAGCCGGACAATCGCCGCCGGCCCTCGATGCGCGCCACAATTGCTCCGCGAACCAGGAGGCACCTTCGCCTCCCCGGTCGGGAGTAATGCGAGGCGTCCCCATGGCTCAACGTGCCGTCATCACCAGTCCGCAGCGCGCAGGCGCGCCGGATCGCGGCTGCACCGGCAACGAACCCGCCGTCGAGCGGACACTTCAGAGTGTCGCGCCGATGCTGGAGCGTGTCTTCCGGCTGGTTCAGGAAGAGCCCTTTCCCGAGGAGATCGCGGGCTTCATCGAGCGGCTTCATGCCGGCCCGCTCGGCGAGCGCGGCGCCCGCGCGCGGCAGGTCGCCTGATGTCGGTGCACGAGCAGGCTCAGGGCGCGAACGTCGTCCGCATGGCGGTGCGGCCGGCCGAGGTCGAGCCCGACGAGTCCATCGCCTCGATGATCGATGTCCTTCAGGAGCAGCTCAGGCTCGCCCGCGAGGGGAAGCTCCGCTCCGTCGCGGTGGTGTCCGTGTCCGCGGACGGCGAGGCCATCGGCACGCAATGGTCCTGCACGAAAGGCGATATCGCCAGCCTGATCGGCAAGCTGACGGTGCTTGCGCACGACATGATGTCGGCCCGCAGCTAGCGCATCCACCGTCTGGCACCGCGGTCAGACGGCGCGCGAGAGGGCACTCGATCCTCGCCCGACGTGAAAGGCAAGCCGCGCTCAAGCCAAACATAAAGCAATTCTCTGATCTGATTGAATATTCGAGCAACTCTTCACCAACAGGAACGTTGTCTTTGAAGATCATCTAACAGAGGAGGGCTTGGAAAGCGGGCCTCTCCAGGAGCGTTCGCCTTGATGTACGCGCTGCACGACGCGTGTAAGCTGATGCTAAATCCGGCAAGATTCGCCACGGATTTCATAAAGCTTACCTTCGAGAATCCGTTCAGTCCGTTGGCGTATGGTCCGAGCAGCCGGGCGGTGGCGGCGTCCTGCGAGCTGTTCGAGCGGGCCACCCGCACCTACGCCA
>NZ_JBAWTG010000061.1:0-29527 GCF_037106235.1 Methylobacterium nigriterrae
GTCCGGGTCAGGCTGGAATGACAAGGCAGCTCTCCCAAAAAGCAGCCTTGAATCAGATCTCGCCTCGACCCGGTAGACCCAAATCTTAAATCCTCACCACAGCCTAGAGCGGGGCCAGCTCGTTTCCAGAGACCGCGAGTCACCTCACGGCGCGCCGCGAAAGCGGTGCGCCGTCCTTCGTCTTCGAGCCCCGTCCCCGAGCCCCCTCCCGGGCCCGCTCCTTGAGCGCAGCGCGGCCTTCGCGCCCCGCCCGGCGTCGGAAACCGCACGGGCTGAAACCTTCCCGCCTCCTGCATCGTAGAGCTTGGCCGTCCAGGGGCCGGGCCAAGCTTGCCGGAACAAGCTTGGCCCGGCCCGGCCTGCCGGGAGCCTCGATCGCGATGCCGCGCTACTTCTTCGACCTGCACGATTGCGGACTGATCCGCGACGATCACGGCCTCGACCTGCCGGACCTCGCGGCGGTGCGCTCCGAGGCGCACCGGGCGCTCGCCGAGATCGCGGCGGACTGCGCCGGCAGCGAGGCCATCCAGATCCGCACCGACGTGCGCGACGCGGCCGGGCAGTCCGTGCTGCGGGCGAGCCTCCTGATCGTTTCGGAGCGGGTGCGGGCCGCGGGGTGAGGAGCAGGATTCGGCTGATACGCCAACGTGAAGAGATTGTCGGGGCCACGTCGGAGCGGGAGTGTGTAAGACGGCGGGTTCTTGTCGAGAATTTGGTGTCGATAAGAATTGGAGAGACGGAACGGAACAGCATCAATATAATTGATCGTAGTGGCTTTTCAGCGGTACTCCTGTTCCAATGTCTCGACGCTATTGACTCGCACACATTGCGGCTGTCGGGGGCCTGATTGGCGTTGCGGCAGCGCTCGCCCTGAGCGCAAACGCCAGCGTATATGTCGCCAGCCAAGAGGCGGCACCCGTAGAGCAAAATTCCAAGCGCATTGACCACGCAGCCGAGACCACGCGAACGCCGACGTTCGCGGACGAACAGTCAGCAGCCAAAGTTTATGACCCCGATTGCCGGCAGCCCAAGGATCACGACGAAGCCGACCTGTGCGTACAGCGGCAAGCGGTAGAGGCGAACAGAGAAGCTGTCGGCTGGGCACAAAAACAGTTCAACACCGCAGTCATCAGTCTTGCCGGCATTCTCGCCTCCCTCATTCTCGCGGGCTGGGCCGCTCTTGAAAGCCGCAAGAGCGCCAACGCTTCGCGCCGAAGCGCCGACGCAGCCGCCGAAACCAACAGGATCACACAGAGGCTGTTCTTCGCCGATCAGCGACCTTGGGTCGTGGTAGAAGTTCGCGGACCCGACGAGGCTAGCTTGCTTCAGAACGAGGTGTCCCTGTCTCTTCCAATCCATGTCGAGAACATCGGTAAGAGCCCCGCCGCCGATCTCAGCGTCTTGGTGCTCCCCATCAGCATACGAGATGGGCACGCCGACCTTAGAACTCTCGTCCAAGAGCACGGCCTTTCCGCAACGAGAACCGTCAACAGGCACTTCATCACCAATGCCGTACTGTTTCCTGGCAGAGCCGAAACGATCACGCGTGCACTGACGCATCGCGTGCCTAGCAACGGGACGGCTTCCGAGCAGAAGCCGTTCTTCGTCGATTACGTCGTCATAGTTGCCTACAGCGATGAGGCGACCCAAGCTCGCTACTGCAATGTCGGAGCCTACGTCAGCACGTTCGGAAAGGGGCCTGTGCTCACGATGTTCATGGAGATCATCCCAACCGAACGCTGGCAGACTACCGCCCTGCCCGATGCCACCTACGTGACTTGAGCCAAAACCAAGCGCCAGCACGAGGCAACCAAGAAGGGCGGTCATCGCCCATCCCCTTGGTGCATTTGCTCCATAAAGCCGGATCTATCTGCCTTAGGAGCTCGACCTCAACCGCATCGTTCCAGCAACCGCGGGCAGCCGAGAACACCCACCCCCCCCTCGTTGCACCTCCTCTGTCAGGAGGTTGCGATGGCCGAGACAGATCCCGCCAAGTCCGGAGACGAGGCGCCGCTCGGGGTGCCGGGGACGGGCGAGAACCTGTGCCGGGCCTGCGGCGGCAGCGGCAGGATCAGGGCCGAGGCCTGCCCGGACTGCAAGGGCACCGGCAAGGTCATCACGGGGATCGGCGGGGCCTGAGGGCCCGCGATCCGCGTCGCGCGAACCTCCTCGCGCGAACCTCCTCGCGCGATCCTGGGCGACGTGCCCTCAGTGCAGGGCGGCCGAGGCGGGGGCCGGGGTCCCGCCGGCGGGCGGGGCGCCCGGATCCCCCAGATCCCCGAATTCTCCCAGGTCGCCCGGATCCGCGTAGCCGAGCGCCTGGGCCGCCTGGCAGATGCGCAATTCCGCCCCGACGGCGCGGGCCTCGGCGGCGGCGCCCGCCCGGCGCTCCGCGGCGAGCGCCTCGCGCAGCTGCCGGATCGTGGCCTCGGCGGAATCGAGGCGGGCCTGCGCGGCCAGGGCGGCGGCCGAGGCTTCCTCCGCGCGCGCATTGGCCCCCCGGACATGCTCGACGACGCGCGACAGGAGGGCGAGGAGCTGGTCCGTGCGGGCGCTCATGCGGGGCGGGGTCCTGGGGGTTTGGGGTTGGGTCTTGGACGGTGGCGGGGGCCGGGAGCCGGCGAATCGACCGGCGGGGCCTTCGCGCGGAACGGCCGCGCTTCTGCCACGCCGATCGCGGCAGCACCACCGGAAGATGTGCCCCGGGGCGCGATCAGCAATCATCCGGAAACGATCGCGGCCGAACCTGCCCCCGCCGTGCGGCCCGCTCGACAGGAGCGCGGACAGCCCGGCCGGCGGGCCGAGCCTGACCCCGCCCCCATGACGGCTCGGCTCGCCGCTCCGGCGCGGCACCGCGCGGAGCGCCGCGATCCCCTCCCGTCGCATCCGAGCCCCGGCAGCGTATTCGCGGGCCGCCGCGCGCCGCCCGCGAAAAATCCGCGCGCGGGGCGAAGTAAATCATTGCAAAGCCTCCCCTGTTCGGCCCCAATGTACGGTATGGTTCGAGAGGGGGAGGGGGAACCTCATGCTCGATTTTGTGCGACGTCTCTGGGAAGCCGACAATCTATCCCCGCACGGCATCTGCCTGCTCTGGCGCCCGGAGCTGATCTGGACGCATGTCGTCTCCGACGCGCTGATCGCCTTCGCCTACTTCACCATTCCCGGCGCGCTCGCCTACTTCGTCTCGCGCCGCCGCGACGTGGTGTTCGGCTGGATGTTCTGGTCGTTCGCGGTGTTCATCACCGCCTGCGGCGCCACCCACGCCTTCGCGATCTGGACCCTGTGGGTGCCCGATTACGGCACCGAGGCCCTGATCAAGGCTGTCACGGCGCTGGCCTCGGTCGCCACCGCCGTCGCCCTCTGGCAGCTGATGCCCAAGGCCCTCGCGCTGCCCTCGCCCCGCCAGCTCCGCCAGGCCAACGCCCTGCTGGAAGCGCGCGTTTCCGAGCGCGACGCGGCGCTGGCGGCGCTGGAGCGGGCCAATGCCGAGCGCCAGCGCACGGAGGAGTTGCTGCGCCAGTCCCAGAAGATGGAATCGATCGGCCAGCTCACGGGCGGCGTCGCCCACGACTTCAACAACTTCCTCAACGTGGTGCTGGCCAATCTCGAGCGGGTGGAGCGCGGCCTGCCGCAGGACAGCCGCCTGCTCGATCCCGTGCGCGACGCGATGACCGGGGCCGAGCGCGCGGCGGCCGTCACCCACAAGCTCCTGGCCTTCGCCCGCAAGCAGCCGCTCTGCCCCGTCGAGGCGGACCTGAACGGCCTCGTCGAGGCCTTCGCGGACCTCCTGCGCGGCACGGTCGGGGCCCAGATCCGCCTCAGGCTCGACCTCGCGCCGGACCTGCCGCGGGTGCATCTCGACCCGAACCAGTTCGAGAACGCCATCCTCAACCTCGCGGTCAACGCCCGCGACGCCATGCCGGGCGGGGGCAGGCTCACCATCGCGACGCGGCGCGTCCGCGGCGAGGAGGGCGGCCCCCGCGAGGGCGTCGCCGTCGAGGTCGCCGATACCGGGGCGGGCATGCCGCCCGAGGTCGCCGCCCGGGCCTTCGAGCCGTTCTTCACCACGAAGCCGCTCGGCCAGGGCACGGGGCTCGGCCTCAGCCAGGTCTTCGGCTTCGCCCAGCAATCGGGCGGCAGCGCCGCCATCGTCATCGGGCCGGCGGGCGGCACCACGGTGCGGCTCTGCTTCCCGGCCCGGGAGGCCGCCTCCGCGGCGCCCGCGCGGACCCGGCACGCGCCCGGCCTCGTGCTCGCGGGCGGCATGCCGTGACGGCCGTCCCGATGGATGCGTCGAACCCGGAGAGACCGGTGCAGGACAGCGTGGCCGCCGCGAGACCGACCGTGCTCGTCGTCGAGGATGAGGGCATGCTGCTCGAGATCGTCGCGGCGGAGCTGGAGGAGGCGGGCTTCCGCGTCCTGCCGGCCGCGACCGCCGAGGAGGCCGCCGGGATCCTGGGCGGCGGCGGCATCGACCTCCTGTTCACCGACATCCGCCTGCCCGGCCGCCTCGACGGCTGGGACCTCGCCGAGCGCGCCCGCGACCTGCATCCCGGCCTGCCGGTGATCTACGTGACGGGCTACAGCGCCGAGGCGCCCCGCCAGGTGAGCGACAGCATCCTGGTGATGAAGCCCTACCGCCCCTCCGCGATCGTGCGCGTCGCCCGCCAGCTCGGGGTGGGGTAGGGCCCCCGGGCCGGACGGCCCCGCTGCGTAATCCGCCACACTGGCTCGCGCTCGAAATGAGCCCGATTTCGGTCCACAACCTGAAAGTGTCCAGATTACGGGGTCCACCTCGTGCGTGCAGCGTCATGAACCCCGTCCTGCCCATCGCGGGTCCGATCGCGCGGCTCGGGCGCTTGGCCGACGCGGCCGGCCTCGCCTGCGCCGCCTGGGCCCTGCGGATCGTCCTGCCCGCCATGGCGCGGGCCCGGATGCGCGGCGACGCCGGGGCCGCCGAGCGCTGGCGTCGCCGCGCGGATCGCATCGTGATGCGGGCCTGTATCCTCACCTCTCGCACGCCCTCGAACTGAGCTGCCGCCCTCCGCGGCCCGACGCGATCGCCCGCGCCGGCGCCCGGGGCCTCACTTCGACGGCAGCTTCCACGTGGCCTTGTGCGGAACGATGTTCATGCTTCGGCCATCCGGATTCTTGACGGGCTGCGTGGTGTAATCCGCAGATCCGGACAGGCCGGCGTACTTGCCGGTGCCTCCCACGAAGACGTGGGTGCCCTTCAGGCCCTTGGCTTCGTAATTGGAGAAGACCTGGTCGCCGTCGCTGTCGGTATCGACGCAGGCGCCGCGGTTGACGGCTTCGCCGCCGGCGGCATCGCGCATCCCCAGGCAACGGGTCGCCATGTTGTTGAACATGGCGCCTCCCTTGTCATTCGTGGTGATGCCGCTCGTGTCGTAGACAGTAACTGTGCGATCACCCAGCTTCATCGTGTTGAATGACGAAGTTATATAGTGCGTCGTGTAATCGTCCGTACCCTCCCTCGGCAATTCGGCTGCAATCACCGTCAGGGGCAGAATTGCGAGTGCTGGCGCGAGAATCAGGGTTCTGAGCATAGTCTCCGGCCCTCCTCCCAGAATCGAGAGGGGAGCAAGTATTCGTAAGTTTGTCAATGCTGATGGGCCACGGGCAATACTGTTCCGACAGGGGTGGCCCGGACTTCGTCATGGATCGGTCCGCGCCTCGGCGAGCGGATTGCACGCCGCGCCCGCCCGGCAACGGTCATGGACCGGTCCCGTGCGCCCGGACGGCGCGATCGGCTCCGCTGCCGTGTCCGCCGAAGCGAAGGCCGCTTCGGCCCGGGACAAGGCGGCGCCGCGAAGCGTTCTCAGGCCTCCCGCGCCCGCTCGCGCAGCACGTATTTCTGCACCTTGCCGGTGGAGGTCTTCGGCAGCTCGCCGAAGACGATCGCGCGGGGCAGCTTGTAGGAGGCGAGGCGCTCGCGGCACCACGCGATCAGCGCGTCGGGCTCGACCGACTGGCCCTCCTTCAGCTCCACGAAGGCGACCGGGGTCTCGCCCCACTTCTCGTCGGGCCTCGCCACCACGGCGGCGGCCGCCACCGCCGGATGCTTGAAGAGCGCGTCCTCCACCTCGATCGACGAGATGTTCTCGCCGCCCGAGATGATGATGTCCTTCGAGCGGTCCTTCAGCTGGATGTAGCCGTCCGGATGCTTCACCCCGAGGTCGCCCGAGCGGAACCAGCCGCCCGCGAAGGCGGCCTGCGTGGCCCCCGGGTTCTTCAGATAGCCGCGCATCACCACGTTGCCGCGGAACATCGCCTCGCCCATGGTCTCGCCGTCGGCGGGCACCGGTTCCAGCGTCTCGGGATCGCGCACGTCGAAGCCCTCGAGGACGGGGTAGCGCACGCCCTGGCGCGCCATCCGGGCGGCGCGTTCGTCCGGCGGCAGGTCGTCCCATTCCTCGTGCCAGGCGTTCACGACCGCCGGGCCGTAGGTCTCGGTCAGCCCGTAGAGGTGGGTCACGTCGAAGCCCGCATCTCCCATCGCGGCGAGCACCGCCTGCGGCGGGGGCGCGGCCGCCGTCATGAAGGCGACGCGCCGGGGCAGGGGGCGCCGCTCGGATTCGGGCGCGTTGAGCAGGAGCTGCATCACGATCGGCGCCCCGCACAGATGCGTCACGCGATGCTCGGCGAGGGCCTGGTACATGGCCCCGGCCCGCACCTGCCGCAGGCAGACATGGGTGCCCGCCACCACCGAGAGCGTCCAGGGGAAGCACCAGCCGTTGCAGTGGAACATCGGCAGCGTCCAGAGATAGACGGGGTGCTGGCCCATCCCGCCCGTGATGACGTTGCCGAGCGACAGGAGCGCCGCCCCGCGATGGTGGTAGACAACGCCCTTCGGGTCGCCCGTGGTGCCCGAGGTGTAGTTGAGCGAGATCGCGTCCCACTCGTCGCCGGGCATGATCCAGTCGTGCCCCGGATCGCCCCCGGCCAGGAGATCCTCGTAGCCGAGGCCGCCGAGCGGGGCGCCCTCGCCCCGGTACTCGGGGTCGTCGACGTCGATGACGAGGGGGCTCACCCCGGCCTTCTCGAGCGCCGGGCCCGCCACGCGCGCGAATTCCCGGTCGGTGACGAGGACCTTGGCCTCGCCGTGGTCGAGGCAGAAGGCGAGCGCGGCGGCGTCGAGCCTCGTGTTGAGGGTGTTGAGCACCGCCCCCGTCATCGGCACCCCGTAATGGCACTCGATCATCTCGGGCGTGTTGGCGAGCAGCACCGCCACCGTGTCGCCGCGCCCGATGCCCCGCGCCGTCAGCGCCGAGGCGAGGCGCCGGCAGCGCGCGTAGAGCTCGGAATAGGTCCGCCGCAGGGGGCCGTGGATCACCGCCACGCGGTCGGGGAAGACCCGCGCCGCCCGGTCGAGATAGCTCAGCGGCGTCAGCGGCTGGTAATTGGCCGGGTTCCGGTCGAGATCCCGGTCGTAGATCGTGGCGCGGTCCGGGTCGGGGCTTGCGGCGGTCATGGTCTCGTCTCCCTGCCGGCACAGTAGCGCGCGCCCGCGCCCGATCAAACGGGCGCGGGGGCAGGCCGGGCCGCATGATCGCCGAAGGGCCCATGAACGTGCCCGATGGGCGTGAACCCCAGGTTCGTACGGTCCGGCAACGCCATGAGGCCGGCCGGTGGCACCTCGTGACCGCCGTGCTTCTGACCCGCGCCCGTCCCGGTCTGATCGACGATTGATCCTCCCGCCGGCCGGAAGCCCCGCCGCCGTCATTTGACATTCCCGGCCCAATCACCGACACGGCCCGCCGGCGGCCCGGAAGCCTCGCCGCGGGGCCTGACGGCCGGTCCGGAGCCGTCCATGCGAGCTGTTCATGGAAGCTATTCATGGAAGCTATTCATGGGAGCCGTGCATGAACGCGCCGTCACGGCCGCCTCGCACCCTCGACAGATCCGCCCCCGCGCCCGGCCCCTCCGCCGCGGCGCCGGGCTGGTCCGACCGGGTGCTCGCCTTCGCGGCGGAAAGCCATGTCCGGGCCGCGGCGCTGCTCGTCGCCCTCTGCCTCGTCTGCTTCCTGCCGGGTCTCGCCTCGCTCCAGCCCATGGACCGGGACGAGCCCCGCTTCGCCCAGGCCTCGAAGCAGATGCTGGAGACGGGCGACCTCGTCGACATCCGCTTCCAGGGGGAGGCGCGGCACAAGAAGCCGGTCGGGATCTACTGGCTGCAGGCGGCGAGCGTCGCGGCGGGCGAGGCCCTCGGCGTGCCGGGCGCGCGCACCCGGATCGTCCTCTACCGGCTGCCCTCGCTCCTCGGCGCCGTCGCGGCGGCGCTGCTCGCCTACTGGGCGGCGCTCGCCGTGCTGGCGCGGCGGCACGCCCTCCTGGCCGCCGCCCTGTTCGCCTCCTGCCTGATGCTCGCCGCCGAGGCGCATCTCGCCAAGACCGACGCGGTGCTCACCGCCTGCGCCACCGCCGCCTTCGGGGCGCTCGCCCGGGCCTGGCTCGGGCGTGAGCGGGCGGGGGAGGGGCCGCGCGCGCCGCTCCCGGCCGCACCACTCCCGGCTCTGACCTGCCTCGCCTTCTGGCTCGGCCTGGCGCTGGGCATCCTGGTCAAGGGGCCGATGGTGCCGATGTTCGTCGGCCTCGCCGCGCTGCCCCTCGCGCTCCGGGCCCGCTCGGGACGCTGGCTCCTGGCGCTGCGGCCCTGGCCGGGCCTCGCCCTGGCGCTCCTGATCGTCGCCCCCTGGTTCCTCGCCATCGCCTGGAAGAGCGGCGGCGCCTTCTTCGGCGAGGCGGTCGGCCACGACATGCTGGGCAAGGTCGGGGGCGCCAAGGAGAAGCACTGGGGCCCGCCCGGCGCCTACCTGCTCGTGTTCTTCGCGACCTTCTGGCCCGGCGCGGCCTTCGCGGCCCTGAGCCTGCCCTTCGCCTGGCGCGAGAGGGGCACCGACCGCGTCGCCCTCCTGCTCGCCTGGATCGTGCCGGCCTGGATCGTGTTCGAGTGCGTGCCGACCAAGCTCCCGCACTACGTGCTGCCCCTGATGCCGGCGGTGGCGATCCTCACCGTCCTGGCCGCCGCGCGCGGCGCCCTCGACCCGGCCCGGCGCGGCGCCAGGGCGGTCGCCGCCCTCGTGGTCCTGATCCCGGCCGGGCTGACGCTCGCCCTCGCCTATGCGGGCTGGCAGCTCGACCGGACGCTGCCCTGGGCGGCGCTGCCGCTCCTCGCCGCGTCCGCCTGCGTGGCCGGCCTCGCCTGGCTCGCCTTCGCGCGCGGCAACCCGGAGCGGGCGCTCGCCACCGCGATCCTCGCCGCCGCCCTCCTCACGCCCGGCGTGCTGGGGCTGGCGCAGGCAGCCCTGCCCGCCCTCAAGGTCTCGCCGCGGCTCGCCGCGATCCGGGACGGCCTCGCCTGCCCGGACCCGCGGGTGGCGAGCCTCGGCTACCGCGAGCCGAGCCTCGTCTTCCTGATCGGCACCGACCTCGCCACGCCGAATTCCGGCCCCGAGGCCGTCGACTTCCTGAACGCGGGCGGCTGCCGCCTCGTCTTCGTGGAGGAGCGCTTCGCCCCCGACTTCAAGGCCGCCGTCGGGGCCGCGGCCCCGGCCCCGTCCGTCGCCGGACGGGTCCTGGGCTTCAACATCAACGGCGGCCGGCGGGTCGACCTCACGGCCTACGCGGTGATCCCATGAAGGACGGGGACCTCATGACTGGCGGGGATCCCGTGAACGCGTCCTCCGCGAGCGCATCCCCCCGCCTCACCATCGTGGTGCCGGTCAGGAACGAGGCCGGCAACATCGAGGGCCTCGTCGCCGAGATCATGCGGGCCTGCGCGCCGCTCGCCCCCTTCGAGGTGATCTACGTCGACGACGGCTCGACCGACGCGACGCCCGCGGCGCTGGAGGCGGCCCGCGCCGGCCGGCCCTGGCTCAGGGTGCTGCGGCATGCCCGGAGTGGCGGCCAGAGCGCGGCGGTGCGGAGCGGGGTCGCGGCGGCGCGCGGCGCCGTCGTGGCGACCCTCGACGGCGACGGCCAGAACGATCCCGCCTTCATCCCGGCGCTCGTCGCGGCGCTGGAGGAGGCCGGTCCCGGGACCGGCCTCGCCCAGGGGCAGCGCACCGGGCGCCGGGACGGGCCCTTCAAGATGCTGCAGTCGCGCATCGCCAACGGGGTGCGGGGGCGCATCCTGCGGGACGCCACCCGCGACACCGGCTGCGGCCTCAAGGTGTTCCGCCGCGAGGTCTACCGGGCGCTGCCCTATTTCGACGCGCTCCACCGCTTCATGCCGGCCCTCGTCACCCGCGAGGGCTTCGGCGTGGTCCACCGCGACGTGGTCGACCGGCCGCGCCGCACCGGCACCTCGAATTACGGCCTGTTCGACCGGCTCTGGGTCGGGCTCCTCGACCTCGCGGGGGTGTGGTGGCTGATCCGCCGCAAGCGGCCGACTCCCTCGGTGACCGAGGTGGTGGCCCGCGCGCCCGCGAGCCCCGAGGACGCCCCATGCTGATCGAGATCTCGGATCACCTGCGCGGCTACTTCTACGACGTGTTCGTCACGCGCTTCGATTTCTGGCTCGTCTTCGGCATCCTGGCGCAGCTCGTGTTCGGCTCGCGCTTCATCCTGCAGTGGATCGCGAGCGAGCGGGCGGGCAGGAGCGTCATGCCGCTCTCGTTCTGGTTCCTGTCGATCGCCGGCGGGATCATGACGCTGGTCTACGGCTTCGTCCGGCGCGAGCCCGTGATCATCATCGGGCAGGGCCTCTCGACCGGGATCTACCTGCGCAACCTCGCCCTGATCTTCCGCGAGCGCCGCCGGGCCCGCGCCGCGGCCGGCGATAGCGGCTGAGATGGGCGTGCGGGCGCCGCTGCCGGCCTTCTACGACGACCTCGCGGCGGCCGAGGACGCGCTGTGGCGCCTCCTCGCGGAGGGGGTGGGCCGGGCCGGCTCCGCCTTCCATCTGCCCAGCCTCGCCACGGTCGACGCGGCGGGGCGCCCGCGCGTGCGCACCGTGGTGCTGCGGGCGGCCGAGCGCGCGGCCGGAACGCTGCGGGTCCATTGCGACCGGCGCTCGGGCAAGGCGGCCGAGATCGCGGCGCGCGGCTTCTGCGCGCTCCACGCCTACGACCCCGGGAGCGCGGTGCAGATCCGGGTGGAGGGCCGCGCCTCGCTTCACGCCGCGGACGCGGTCGCGGAGGCCGCCTGGGCCGAGAGCCGGCCGATGAGCCGGGCCTGCTACGGCATCGCGCCCGGCCCCGGCACCGCATTGCCGCGGGCAAGCGCCTACGCGCTGCCGGACCCCGACGGCGCGCTCGGCCTCGGCCGTCCGAACTTCTGCGCGATCCTGGTGCAGGCCGAGTGCCTGGATCTCCTCTACCTCGACCGCCGCGGCCACCGCCGGGCGGGCTGGACGCGCGGCGAGGAGGGCTGGACGGGGCGGTGGCTCGTGCCGTGAGTGGCGCGGGGCGCGCGCGGGCTGCGTCCGCGTCGCTCACCCGGCCGCCGCGCGCAGCCGCGCGAACCCCGCCTCGAGATCGGCCTTCAGGTCCTCGATGTCCTCGAGCCCGATATGGAAGCGCAGGGCCGGGCCGCCCGGGGCCCAGCGGGTCGCCGTGCGGTAGGGCGCGCAGTCGAACGGGATGACGAGGCTCTCGAAGCCGCCCCAGGAGAAGCCCATCCCGAACAGATCGAGCCCGTCGAGCATGGCGGCGACCGCCACCTCCGGCACGGGCTTCAGGATGACGCCGAACAGGCCAGAGGCCCCCGAGAAGTCGCGCCTCCAGATGGCGTGGCCGGGATCTTCCGGCAGCCCCGGATGCAGCACCCGCAGCACCTCGGGCCGCGCCTGCAGCCAGCGCGCCATCGCGAGCCCCTGGCGGCCGTGCTCCTTGAGCCGCAGAGGCATGGTGCGCAGGCCCCTGAGCGCCAGGAAGATGTCCTCGGGGCCCGCGCACATCGCGAAATGGTCGAAGGTGCGCCGCACCGCCGGGAAGTGCTTCCTGTTCGCGGAGGTGAGCCCGATCAGGAGGTCCGAGCCGCCGCTGAGATACTTGGTGCCGGCCTCGACCGCGATGTCGACGCCCCGCTCGTGGGGCGGGAACAGGAGCGGCGTCGCCCAGGTGTTGTCCATGATGACGGTGCCGCCGCGCGCGTGCACGACCTCGGCGATCGCCGGCACGTCCTGCATCTCGAAGCTCTGCGAGCCCGGCGCCTCGACGAGCACGGCCCTCGTGTTCTCCCGCATCAGCCCGGCGATGCCGGCGCCCAGGGTCGGGTCGTAGTACTCCACCGCGACGCCGAAGCGGGCGAGCACCCCGTCGCAGAACTGGCGGGTGGGGCGGTAGGCGGAATCGGTGACGAGCAGGTGGTCGCCCGCCGACACGCTCGCCATCAGGGCGACCGTCAGCGCCGCGAGCCCCGAGGGCGTCACCACGGTGCCGGCCGCGCCCGCGACCTCGGTCCAGGCCGCGGTCAGCGCGTCCATGGTGGGGGTGGCCGAGGTGCCGTAATTGTAGCGCCCGCGCCGGTGCTGGATGTCGTCGTAGGTGGGGTAGAGCACCGTCGAGCCGCGGTAGATCGGCGTGTTCACGAAGCCGTGCTGGGCGGAGGGGTCGCGCCCCGCGTGGACGAGCCGGGTGGCGGGCTTCAGGCGGGCGGGATCGCGGGGCGGGGTTCTCGACATGGCGCCTCGGGGCGTGCGGGGATTTCCGGGCGACGAAAAGCCCGGCGCGCGCGCGAAGGTCAAGCGCCCCGCCCGAGCGCCCCCGCCCTTGACCGGGGGCCGCGCTGCGCTCAATCCCGCCGCGACGCGCCCTCGCCCCGGAGCCTGCCGACGGATGACGCCGAACCCGGACACAGCGCGGCCGCCAGGCCGGGGCCGCCGCGTCGCGGCGATCACCGCGCTTCTGGCCGCGCTTCTGCCGACCCCGGCCCGCGCCGAGGGGCTGCTCGCCGAGATCAGGGCGCGGGGCTACCTGAATTGCGGCTCGAGCCCGGGGGTCGCGGGCTTCGGCGTGCCGGATGCGAGGGGCGAGTGGCGCGGGCTCGACATCGACTTCTGCCGGGCGCTCGCGGCGGCGATCTTCGACGATCCCGCGAAGGTCCGCTTCATCCCGCTCGCGGCCCCGGCCCGGTTCACCGCGCTGCAATCGGGCGAGATCGACGTGCTCGCGCGCAACACGACCTGGACGCTCGCCCGCGACACCAGCGCCAAGCTCAACTTCCCGGCGGTCAACTTCTACGACGGGCAGGGCTTCCTGGTGCGTAAGGACCGGGGCATCGCCCATGTCGAGGGGCTCGACCGCGCCACCATCTGCCTGCAGCAGGGCACCACCACGGAGCTCAACCTCGCCGACTGGTTCCGCACCCACGGCCTCACCTACCGGGTGGTCGCCTACGCCACCGCCGAGGAGACCGGGCGCGCCTACGATTCCGGGCGCTGCGACGCCTATTCCACCGACAAGTCCTCCCTCTACGGCGAGCGCCTGAAGATGGCCGAGCCCGACGCGCACGTGGTCCTGCCCGAGATGATCTCGAAGGAGCCGTTCTCGCCGGTGGTGCGCCAGGGCGACGACCAGTGGCGGGACATCGTGGCCTGGACCCACTACGCCATGCTCGACGCCGAGGAGGCCGGGATCACGCAGGGGAACGTCGAGGAGATGCGGGCGGCGGCCCTGAGCCCCGATACGCGCCGCATCCTCGGCCTCGAGGGCCGCTACGGCGAGGCGCTCGGGCTCACGAACGACTGGGCCTACCGGATCGTCCGCCACGTCGGCAATTACGGCGAGGTCTACGCCCGCAACCTCGGGGACGGGACGCCGCTCAAGATCCCCCGCGGCCTCAACGCCCTCTGGAACCGGGGAGGCCTGCAATACGGGCCGCCGATCCGGTGAGGGGGCCGGGCAGCAACACGGGCGGGAACCGGCGCTGGCGCGGTCTCGCGCTCCAGGCGCTGCTCGTCGCCGCCCTCGCCGCGCTCGCCTACGGGGCGGCCACGAACGCGGCCGGGAAGCTGGCCCGCCAGGGCATCGTGGCGGGGTTCGGCTTCCTCGATCGCGCCGCCGGCTTCGACATCAGCCAGAGCCTGATCCCCTACGCGGCCGCCACCGCGACCTACCGCGACGCCTTCCTGGCGGGGCTCCTCAACACGCTCCTGGTCTCGGGGCTCGGCATCGTGCTGGCGAGCGGGCTCGGCTTCGCGATCGGCATCGCCCGCTTCTCCCCGAACGCGATCCTGCGGGGGCTCGCGCGCGCCTACGTGGAGCTGTTCCGCAACGTGCCGCTGCTGCTGCAGCTCCTCGTCTGGTACGTGGCCGTGCGGGTGGCCTTGCCCGAGCCGCAGGCTCCGGCCGCCTGGCGGGACGCGGTCTTCCTGACGCAGCGCGGCCTGTTCCTGCCCAGGCCCGACCTGTCCGCGGGCGGCTGGCTGGTGCCCGGCGCCTTCGCGGCCGGGCTCGGGCTGAGCCTCGCCCTCGTCCTCGCCTCGCGGGCCCGGGCCGCCCGACGGGGCAGGGGATTGCCGGTCTGGGGGCCGGCGCTCGCCCTCACCCTCGGCCTGCCGGCACTCGCCTGGATCGGGCTCGCGCTCGCCGGCCGGCCGGTGCCGGTCGCCTGGCCCGCCCGCGGCCCCTTCGATATCGAGGGCGGGCTCGCGCTCCAGCCCGAGTTCACGGCGCTGCTGGCGGGCCTGTCCACCTACACGGCGGCCTTCATCGCCGAGATCGTGCGGGCCGGCATCGCGAGCGTGCCCCGGGGCCAGGCCGAGGCGGCGGCGGCCCTGGGCCTGAGCCGCGCCAGGACGCTGCGCCTCGTCGTGGTGCCGCAGGCGCTGCGCGTGATCGTGCCGCCGCTGACGAGCCAGTACCTCAACCTGACCAAGAACTCCTCGCTCGCGGTGCTGATCGGCTATCCCGACCTCGTCCACGTGATGATGGGCACGGTGCTCAACCAGACGAACCAGGCGGTGGAGGCGGTCGCCATCACGATGGCGGTCTACCTCGCCATCAGCCTCGCCACCGCGCTCGCCATGAACCTCTACAACGCCCGGATCGTCGCGGTGGGGCGCCGATGAGCTTCGTGCGCCGCGACCTGATCCCGCCCGCCCCGCCCCCGGCCGCCGCGACCGGACCCTGGCCCTGGGCGCGCCGCAACCTGTTCTCGGGCCCGGGCAACGCCCTCACGAGCCTCGCGATCCTGGCGCTGCTCGCCTGGCTGGCGCCGGCGGCGTTCCGCTTCCTCGTCCTCGACGCGGTCTGGACTGGGGAATCCGGCGCGGCCTGCCGGCCGGAGGTCGTCGGCCGGCCGGTCGGGGCCTGCTGGGCCTTCGTGCACGAGAAGATCGGCTATCTCGCCTACGGCTCCTACCCGGTCGGCGAGCGCTGGCGGGCGAACCTGTTCTTCGCGCTCTCCGCGCTCGCGGCCGGCTGGATGCTCTGGCCCGGCGCGCCCCGCCGCGGCCTCGGCGCGATCTTCGCCTTCCTGATCCTGCCGCTCGCCGCCTACGCGCTGCTCGCCGGAATGCCGACTCTCGGGCTCGTCCCGGTCCCGACCGGGCGCTGGGGCGGCTTCCTCGTCACGCTCGTGGTCGCGCTCGTCGGCATCGTCGCCTCGCTGCCGCTCGGCATCCTGCTGGCGCTCGGGCGCCGCTCGGAACTGCCGGTCGTGCGCCTTCTCTGCGCCGGCTTCATCGAGTTCTGGCGCGGCGTGCCGCTCATCACCGTCCTGTTCATGGCCAACGTCATGCTGCCCCTGTTCCTGCCGGGCGACCTCACCGTCGACCGGCTGGTGCGCCCCCTCGTCGGCATCGCGCTCTTCGCCTCCGCCTACATGGCCGAGGTGGTGCGCGGCGGCCTGCAGGCGATCCCGCAGGGCCAGGCGGAGGCGGCCGCGGCCCTCGGCCTCACCCGCGCGCAGGCGCTCGCCCACGTGGTTCTGCCCCAGGCCCTGAAGGTCGTCGTGCCGGGCATCGTCAACACGATGATCGGCCTGTTCAAGGACACGACCCTGGTGTCGATCGTGGGCATCAGCGACTTCGTCCGGGCGCTCGAGGCCGCCCGCGCCGACCCGCGCTGGTCGGCCCCCTCCGTGCCGGTCACGGCCTACGCCTTCGCGGCCCTCGTCTACTTCGCGCTCTGCTTCGCCATGGCGCGCTACGCCGGCTTCGTCGAGCGCCGACTCGCGGCGGGCGACCGGCGCTGAGCGGGCCGCGCCGCGCGGCGCCGCGCCGTTGTATCTTCAGGTTGCAATACTGAACTCATTTCAAGTTTGTGGTGCCGGAATGAGCGTCTTCGGGATCACCCTGAGTACATCCTTGGATTGAATTGTCGCAACGCCTTTGAATTCGCAGTAAACATGTGTTAGCCCGGCAAGCATTGGGTTTGAGATTCTCGGCCCAATCCTGCGCGCCCGGCCGCGGCTCCGCCGGGCTCGGCGCATCGTCTTGGGCTCGGGCGCCGAGACCTGCGCCGCGGCAACCTGAGATCGGCCGAGAGCCTGGGCCGGTTGCTGTCGGCGCCTCGGGGCGGCCCGCGATGAACGAGGCCTTGGCGATGAACGGCAGATTCCTCACCTTCTCGTCCCGCGAGTTCCTGCGGATGATCGAGGTGCAGGGCCTCACCGGAACCTGGAGCTGGATCTTCGCGACCGGCGAGCAGACCTGGTCGCAGGGCTTCTACGACATTCTCGGCCTCGAACGGGCCGCCGTGCCGCCCTCCTACGCGCGGCTGCGCGACCAGGCCCATCCCGAGGACAGGCCCAATCTCGAAGACCCGCTCGAGGTCGCGCGCGTCGGCACCCTCGCGGACTGCACCTTCCGCATCATCCGCCCGGACGGGGCGATGCGGATCCTGATGACCCGGAGCGAGATCTTCCACGCACCCGACGGGCGTCCCATCAGCGCGGCCGGCGTCGTGCTGGACGTCACCGACCACGAGCGGCTGACGCGCCTGCAGGCGGCCGAGCAGCGCCGCCGCGAGGCGCTCGCCAGGCAGGCCCGCGTCTTCACCTTCACCGAGGTGGCCGTGCCCTTCGTCGAGTACGGCCCCGAACTCCTGGCCATGACGGGCCTGCGGCGCGAGAACCTGATCGAGAACTGGTCCGCCCTGACGGTCCCCGAGGAGTGGGACCACTGGCACGCTCAGATTCCCGCGCTCTACGCGACGGGCAAGGCCTACAGCGTCACGCCGACGCTGCGGCTCGCGGGGGGAGGCCGGGGCCGGTTCCGGTTCACGCTGGTTCCGACCCGCAACGCCGCCGCCATCGAGAGCTGGACCATGGTCATCGTGCCCGTCGACACCGTGACCGCCCGCGCGACGGGCGATCTCCGCCGCGGCCTGGAACAGGGGATCGAGGGCCACCACCTGCGGGCCGGCCGCGCGCTCCTCGACTGGTCGATGACGGACCTCGCGCGGGCGAGCGGCCTGTCCTTCTCGACGATCCGGCGCCTCGAGGAGAACGCGGAGGGGCCCGCCGCCCGCTCCCGCCACGCCGCGGTCGCGGCCCTGCGCACGGCCGGCATCTGCTTCTCGCTGATCGAGGGCGACGCCATCGCGCTCAGCCTGGCGGGGTGAGGGACCGCTCGCCGAGCGGCCTTCCTCCGCGCCCTTGCACCTGCGCCCCCGCGCCCTTGCCCCCGCGGCCGAAACCCACTTTGGTCGCGGCCCATGATGCCGTCTCCGATGATGCCCCCGATCCGCGCAGCGGCGCAGAGCGGCCCGCCCGCGGTCGAGCTCTCCGGCGTCAACGCCTGGTTCGGCAGCCACCACGTCCTGCGCGACGTCGACCTCGCGGTGGCGCCGGGCGAGCGGGTCGTGATCTGCGGGCCCTCGGGCTCCGGCAAGTCGACCCTGATCCGCTGCATCAACGGGCTGACGCCCTTCCAGGCCGGCACGATCCGGGTCGGGGGCCGGCTCCCGAGCGGGGAGGGGTCCGCGACCGGCATGGTGTTCCAGGCCTTCAACCTGTTCCCGCACCTGACGGTCCTGGAGAACTGCACGCTCGCCCCCATCCACGTGCAGCGGATGGACCGGCGATCCGCCGAGGACCTCGCCCGCGCTCACCTGGAGCGGATGCGCATCCCGGGCGAGGCCGGGAAGTACCCGGCCCAGCTCTCGGGCGGGCAGCAGCAGCGGGTGGCGATCGCCCGGGCTCTCTGCATGCGCCCCGCGATCCTGCTCTTCGACGAGCCGACCTCGGCCCTCGATCCCGAGATGGTGCAGGAGGTGCTCGAGGCCATGCTGGGGCTGGCGCGGGACGGCCGGACCATGCTGTGCGTCACCCACGAGATGGGCTTCGCCCGCGAGGTCGCCGACCGCGTCGTGTTCATGGACGAGGGCCAGATCCTGGAGGCGGACTCGCCCGGAGCCTTCTTCGCGGGGCCGCGGCACGAGCGGGCGCGGGCCTTCCTGGCCCGCCTACCGGGCGCTACGGCCGCTTGATCTCGCCGCCCTCGTCAGCCTCGGGGCTCGAGGCCTCCTCGTAGGCCTGCATCCAGGCGGCGCGCTCGCCCGAGCCCTCGGGATAGGGGCACTGGCTCCGCGGCTTGCCGTAGAGCCGGGCGTTTCGGCCCTGCAGGAACGGGCTGTCGCTCGCGGTCGCCTCAGGGTCGATGGTGCGGTCGGTGGCGCGGTCCTCGGTCGGGGCCATCGGATTTCCGGTGCTGGGCTCGCTTCGGGTTCCGCTTCGTTAACGGGCCGATGCCTATCCTGGTGCCCAGTTCGCGTATCCGGGATGAATCCTCCCTTGCGTATCCTGCGTCTCCTCGCCGTGGGCGCCGTCGTGGTCGCCTGCACGGGCATCGTCGGCTTCACCTGTGCCGACCGGCTCACCCACCTGCAGGCCGCGCCCGCCGCCCGCATCGTCCGCGCGCCCGCGCCCGAGCCCTCCGCCACGGGCTCGATCCTGCCCGAGGCGAAGGTGGCCGAGAAGGCCGCCGCGCCCAAGCCCGCCGCCCCGAAGATCCCGAACGGCTTCGACACCGAGCGCCTCAACGCGCTCATGCGCGGCGACCCGATCGCCCCGACGAAGCGCTGACGGGCCGCGGCCGAGGCAGACCGTGGGGTCTGCCCTGCGCCGGGGCGCCTGACGCCGGCCCGCCTCTCCGGCTATGGAGGCTCCCCCGCCGGCCCGGCGGGAGGGGAGGGAACCGTGGGCCTCGTCTACGCGCTCGGCGCCTACCTGAGCTGGGGCCTCGTCGTCCCGGTGCATTTCCGGCTGCTCGGGGCGCTGAGCCCCGGCCTGATCCTGGCCGAGCGCGTCGTCTGGTCGAGCCTGTTCGCCCTCGCCCTGGTGCTGCTCTGGCGGGCACGGCTGCGCAGCCCCTTCCCGCTCGCGCGCCGCCACGCTCTCCTCGTCCTCTCGGCCGGGCTGATCGCGGTGAACTGGCTCCTCTATCTCCGGGCGGTGAACGGCGGCCACATCCTCGATGCGAGCCTCGGCTACTACATCAACCCGCTCGTCAGCGTCGGCCTCGGGGCGCTCGTGCTCGGGGAGCGCCTGCGCCCGGTGCAGGCGGCCGCCGTCGGCATCGCGGCGCTCGGCGTCGTCACGGCCGTCCTGATGGCCGGGACGCTGCCCTGGGTGGCGCTGGCGCTCGCCGCGAGCTTCTCCCTCTACGGCCTGATCCGGAAGGTCGTCGGCGTCGACCCGGTGATCGGCTTCCTGGCCGAGACCCTGCTGCTCGCCCCCTTCGCGCTCGCCTACTGGGCCTGGACGCCGGAGGCGACGCCGCGCGACGGCGCCACGCTCCTGCTCATCGCGCTGACCGGCGTGACGACGGCGCTGCCGCTGATCTGGTTCGCGGCCGCCGCCGAGCGGATGCGGCTCGCGACGCTGGGGCTCCTGCAATACCTCGCGCCGACCGGGCTGCTCGTTCTCAGCGTGCTCGCCTACGGCGAGCGCGTGGCGCCCCACCAGGTGCCGCTCTTCGCCCTGATCTGGCTGGCCCTCGCCCTCTACGCCCTCGATTCCTGGCGCGCCGCGCGGCAGGCGGGGCAGAGGGACGGGCAGGGGCGAGGGCGAGGGGAGCCGGCGGCCTGACGCGACGCGCATGGGAACGCCGGCGCGGCGCCTATATGGGTAACACCCGCGCGGAGCCGGATCGCGCGGGGCGCGCGCGCGGCGGACGAGGCCAGGAACGAGCCGAGCAGGAACGAGCCGAGACAGATGAGCCGAGACGGGACAGGACCGGACGCCATCGGCCCGGCCGATTACCGCAACCTCGCGGAGGCGCTGCCGCAGCTCGCCTGGATGGCCGAGCCCGACGGCACCATCGTGTGGTACAATCGCCGCTGGTACGACTACACCGGCACGCGCTTCGACGAGATGCGCGACTGGGGCTGGCGCAAGGTTCACCATCCCGACCATGTCGAGGCGGTCACCGCGCGCTACCGGGCGGCGATCGCGGCCGGCGAGCCCTGGGAGGACACCTTCCCGCTCCTGGGCCGCGACGGGCACTACCGCTGGTTCCTGTCGCAGGCGCTGCCCCACCGCGACGCGCGGGGGCGGATCCTGCGCTGGTACGGCACCAACACCGACGTCACCCGCACCCGCGCCGCCGAGGAGAGCCTGCGCCGGTCCGAGGAGCGCTTCCGGGCGCTGGTGGAGGCCTCGGCCGCCGTGATCTGGAGCACCAACGCGGCGGGCGAGCTGATGCCGCCGCAGCCCCGCTGGGGCGCCTATACGGGCCAGAGCGAGGAGGCCTACCAGGGCTGGGGCTGGGTCGACGCGGTCCATCCCGACGACCGCGCCCGCGCGGCCGACGTCTGGGCGGAGTGCCTGGCGGCCGCCAGGCCCTACGCGGTCGAGTACCGGCTGCGCCGCGCCGACGGCCTCTGGCGCGACACCGAGGTGCGGGGCGTTCCCGTGCTCGCCGAGGACGGCAGCATCCGCGAATGGGTCGGCCTCAACGTCGACATCACCGCGCGCAAGCAGGCGGAGGCCGAGGTGGAGCGCGCCCGCGAGGCCGCGGAGGCCGCCAACCTCGCGAAAAGCCAGTTCATCGCCAACATGAGCCACGAGCTGCGCACGCCCCTCTCGGCGGTGATCGGCTATTCCGAGATGCTCGGCGAGGAGCTGGAGGATCTCGGCCAGTCCGAGCTGCTGCCGGACCTGCGCAAGATCGAGACGGCGGCGCGCCACCTCCTCAGCCTGATCAACGACGTCCTCGACATCTCGAAGATCGAGGCCGGCCGCATGACGGTCTCGGCCGAGACCTTCGCGGTGGAAAGCCTCGTCGAGGACGTGGCCGCCGCGACCGCGAGCCTCGTCGAGAAGAAGCACAACCGCTTCGAGACCGATCTCGGCCCCGATCTCGGGGAGATGCACCAGGACCAGACCAAGGTCCGGCAGTGCCTGATGAACCTCGTGGGCAACGCCGCGAAGTTCACCGAGAACGGCGCGATCACGCTCGGCGTGCGCCGCCACCGGGAGGAGGGCGCGGAGTGGCTGAGCTTCGCCGTGGCCGATACCGGCATCGGGCTCACCGAGGAGCAGATCGGCCGCCTGTTCGAGCGCTTCGCGCAAGGGGACGAATCGACGACCCGCCAGTTCGGCGGCACCGGGCTCGGGCTCGCCATCACCCGCGCCTTCTGCCGCAAGATGGGGGGCGACATCGCGGTGGAGAGCGAGGCGGGCAAGGGCTCGACCTTCACGATCCGCCTGCCCGCCCGGCTCTCGCCGCAGGACGAGGCGGAGGCCGAGGCCGAGGGGGCGCTGGAGCCGCCCGCGATTCCCGAGCACGAGGAGCACGACGCGGTGCTCCTCGTCGACGACGACCCGGCTGCCCGCGAGCTCTTGCAGCGCTTCCTCGAGCGCGAGGGGTTCCGCGTGCGCACCGCCCATGACGGGCGGGCCGGGCTGACGCTCGCCCGCGCGCTGAAGCCGCGGGCGATCCTGCTCGACGTCGAGATGCCCCGCATGGACGGTTGGGCGGTGCTGCACGCGGTGCGCAGCGACCCGGAGCTCGCCGGCATCCCCGTCATCATGACGACGGTGGTGGCCGAGCAGGCCCTGGGCCAGGCGCTCGGCGCCACCGACTACCTCGTCAAGCCGATCGCGTGGGACCGCCTCAAGGGCCTGATGGACCGCTACCGGCCGCAAGGGGTCGATGCCCGCGTCCTCGTGGTCGACGACGATGCCGACGCCCGCGAGCGCCTGCGCCGGACGCTGGCGCGCGACGGCTGGACCGTGGAGGAGGCCGCGAACGGCGCCGCCGCCCTGGAGCGCCTCGACGCGAGCCGGCCGAACCTGATCCTGCTCGACCTGATGATGCCCGAGATGGACGGGTTCGGCTTCCTGCGGGCCCTGCGGGCCCGCCCGGACGGCGACGTGCCCGTGGTGGTGCTCACCGCCAAGGAGATCACGGACGCCGAGAAGGCGAGCCTCGCGACCCAGGCCGACCGGGTGATCCTGAAGGGCTCGCTCAGCCTCGCGGAGATCGGCCGGCAATTGCGCACCCTCTACGCCCGCGAGCCCGACGCCCCCGTGCCGAGCGGCATGCAGGGGCTGATCGACCGGCTGGCGGCGAAGGAGGATGCGGGGGAGGGCCGAGGCGGTGGGGGCTGAGGCGGGGAGGGGTTCCAGCCTCTCGCCAGCCGCCCTATGACGCGGCCATGCCCGCCTCCCCCGCGCCCGGCCCCGGTGGCGCCGCCCTGATCCTGCCCGTCGCGGCGCTCCTCGGCGGCATCGTCTCGCTCTGCACCGGCACGGCCTTCGCCAAGCAGTTGTTTCCCGCGGTGGGCGCGGCCGGCACCACGAGCTACCGGGTCGGCTTCGCGGCGCTCCTCCTCTGCGCCCTCTGGCGGCCCTGGCGCTGGCGCCTGGGCCGGGGCGATGTCGCGACGCTCGCCCTCTACGGGGGCGTGCTCGGGGCCATGAACCTCCTGTTCTACCTGTCGCTGCGCACGATCCCGCTCGGCATCGCGGTCGCCATCGAGTTCACGGGGCCGCTCGCGGTGGCGCTCTCCGCCTCGCGGCGGGCGGCGGACGTCCTCTGGATCGGGCTCGCGGCCCTCGGCCTCGTCCTGCTGCTGGTCCCGGGGCAGGGGAGCGCGGTGTCGGCCCTCGACCCGACCGGGCTCGCCTGCGTGCTCGGCGCCGCCCTGTGCTGGGCGCTCTACATCGTGTTCGGGCAGCGGGCGGGCCGGCTGCACGGGGGGCAGGCGGTCTCCCTCGGCATGGCGGTGGCGGCCCTCGTGGTGCTGCCCTTCGGCCTCGCCGAGGCCGGCGCCGCGCTGCTCGATCCCGGCTCGATGCTCGTCGGCCTCGGGGTCGCGGTGCTGTCGAGCGCGCTGCCCTACTCCCTCGAGATGGTCGCCCTGAAGCGCCTGCCGCGGCAGACCTTCGGGGTACTGCTCAGCCTCGAACCCGCGGTGGCGGCGCTCGCCGCCCTGGCGGTTCTGGGCGAGCGCCTGACCCCGGGGCAGGGGGCCGCCATCGCCTGCATCGTGGCGGCCTCGGCCGGCAGCACCGCGAGCGCCGCCCGGGCGGGCCCGACGCCCTGAGGACGAGCGGCACCTGCGACGACGCGGACCCTACGACGACGCGGACCCTTGGGCCGGCGGGAACCTTGGCCCAGCTTGCCCGCTTGGCCCACCGGCCTCCTGCGCCCGCCCGCATCGGAGCCCCGGCAGGCCCAGGAGGTGTCATGAACCAGATCCTCATCGTCGCCCTCGTCTGCGCGTCCTCCGTCCAGGCCCCCGATTGCTCCCGCGAGACCGCCCTCGACGTGATCACGGGGCCGGCCCACACCCTGCAGGAATGCCTCGTCCAGGGTCCGGTGCTCGCCGCCAATGCCGGCCACGGCGACGACAAGGGCAGCTACGTGAAGACCCGCTGCGAGGTGCGGCGATGAGCGAGCCCGGGACGAAACCCGAGACGAACCCAGACAGGGACGCCGGGAGGGACCCCGGGGTCGATCCCGACCGGGCGGTGGCGATCCGCCTGCGGGCCCGGCTCGCGGTGGTGGAGCGCGCGGCCTGGTTCGGCTTCGTCGAGGCCATGCGCGGGCGGCCCGCCGAGACGGAAGCCTACATCGCCGCCGAGCGGGCGCGCTGCTCGGAAGGGTTCGCCGGGCCCCGCTGGGCCCGCGACCTCAGCGAGGCCGAGCGCCGGATGCTCGCCGCCGAGGTCGATGCGGGCCTCGCCCAGCTGGTGGAGGATGCCCGCGCGGAGATCGGGCCGGCCTGAGGCCGGGCGGGGCGGCCGGGAGCCATTCCTTGCCGGACCGGCACCCGCTTCGCCGGAGCCGGCTACCCCGGCCCGCCGAACACGTCCCGCCAGGCCGGCGGCAGGCCCAGGAGGGCGGGCGGGCTGCCCGCGGGCGAGACCGGCAGGCCGGGCAGGGCGCGCGCCGCGTGCACGCCGCGGGCGACCGCGCGGGCCAGCGTCCGCGCCGCCGCGTCGCCGAGGCGCGCGAGGTCGACGATCGGGTCGGCGAGGGGCGCCCGGCCGGTCGCCACCGCGAACACGACGTCGCCGTCGAGCGGCGTGTGCACCGGGTGGATGGCCCGGGCGAGCCCGTCCTGCGCGGCGACCGCGAGGCGGCGCGCCTGCCCCTTCGTCAGCACCGCGTCGGTCGCCACCACGGCGAGCGTCGTGCTGGCGCCGGGCAGGGCGCGCGCCGGGAAGGCATGCGCGTCGGGCGGCAGGGAGGCCGGCCAGCCGAGGCCGCCGAACTCGGCCTCCCGCTCGAAGGGTGCGGCCCAGAAATGCGGCCCCTCCCCGATCGTCACCCGCCCGAAGGCGTTGACGGCGACGAGCGCGCCGACCCGCAGGCCGGCGACCGCGTCCGAGGCCGAGCCGAGCCCGCCCTTGAGGTTCGCGGTCCGGGCGCCGAGGCCCGCCCCGACCGAGCCGAGGGCGAAATCCTCGGCCGCCGCTGCGGCCGCGGCGTAGCCGAGCTCGCGATAGGGCGGGTAGCGGCCCCAGCCCTTGTCGCCGCCGTTGAGGAGGTCGAACAGGATCGCGCCGGGCACGATCGGCACGCGCATCGGGCCGATGGCGAAGCCCCGCCCCGTCTCGGCGAGCCGCGCCACCACGCCGGCGGCCGCGTCGAGCCCGAAGGCCGAGCCGCCCGACAGAACGAGCGCGTCGATGCCCTCGACCGTGCGCTCGGGGTCGAGCAGGTCGGTCTCGCGGGTGCCCGGCCCGCCGCCGCGCACGTCGACCGCGGCCGTGACGGGGCCATCGAACAGGATCGCGGTGGTGCCGCTCGCCAGCCGCGCATCGCCCGCGTGGCCGACCCGGATGCCCGGGATGTCGGTGATGCTGTTGCGGCTCATGAGCAAGGGCCTTGAGCAGGGGCCTAGCCGACGGGCTTGGCTGTCGCGTCCACGTTCGGAGGCAGTCCGGGAGCTTGGCACGGCCGGCCGCACCGGGCCAGCGGGCCTGGCCGGCGCGGGGGCACGAGAAATCCTAGGTGCCTTGGCCTAGGTAAATGATCATAGGCCATAGAGCCTAGGACCAGAAGCTTACAATCCTGTGCTCCGGGAGCCCGTCCCTGTGGATGCACCGGGCCGGCGCGGAAACGGGGCGGGCTCGCGCGTGTTAGGGTGCCGGCCCCGCGCGTTCCCGGTGAGAGCCACGGGGGCTCAGGCAGGCGGCGGATTTACCGGAGCGGTGATGGCGTTCGGCATCGAGATGGGCGTGACCATGGGCGCGGCGGGGACGCC
Organism: Methylobacterium nigriterrae; assembly: GCF_037106235.1. Lineage (NCBI taxonomy): Bacteria > Pseudomonadati > Pseudomonadota > Alphaproteobacteria > Hyphomicrobiales > Methylobacteriaceae > Methylobacterium > Methylobacterium nigriterrae. Next base: position 25,632 of record NZ_JBAWTG010000061.1, read on the forward strand.
CGAGCCGGCGCGGCTCGACCTCGAGGAACTCCTCGCGACCCGTCTCCTCGTCCAGGGCAATTCGGGCTCGGGCAAGTCGCACCTGCTGCGGCGCCTGCTGGAGCAGAGCGCCGGCCAGGTGCAGCAGGTGGTGATCGACCCGGAAGGCGACTTCGTCACCCTGTCGGAGGCCTACGGGCACGTGGTGGTCGACGGCGGCCACGCGGAATCCGACCTGCAGGCGATCGCCGCCCGCGTGCGGGCGCACCGGGTCTCGGTGGTGCTCAACCTCGAGAGCCTCGACATGGAGGCGCAGATGCGCGCCTGCGCGGCCTTCCTCGGCGGCCTGTTCGAGGCCGAGCGCGACCATTGGTACCCGGTCCTGGTCGTGGTCGACGAGGCGCAGATCTTCGCGCCCGCCGCCGCCGGCGACGTCTCGGACGAGGCCCGCAAGGTCTCGCTCGGCGCCATGACGAACCTGATGTGCCGGGGCCGCAAGCGGGGCCTGGCCGGCATCGTGGCCACGCAGCGCCTCGCCAAGCTCGCCAAGAACGTCGCGGCCGAGGCCACGAACTTCCTGATGGGCCGCACCTTCCTCGACATCGACATGGCCCGCGCCGCCGACCTCCTCGGCCTCGACCGGCGCGGCGCCGAGCGGTTCCGCGACCTCGCGCGCGGCGAGTTCGTGGCGCTCGGGCCCGCGCTGAGCCGCCGCCCGCTGGCGCTCCGGATCGGCCCGGTGGCGACGGCGGCCCGCTCCGGCTCGCCGAAGCTCATCCCGCTGCCGGAGCCCGGCGAGGCGGATCTGCGGGCGCTGATCCTGACGCCCGCCGAGGGCGAGGCGATTGCCCCCATCCCGTTCCCGCGCGCGCCCCGCACGCCGCCTCAAGCCCGGGTCACCCCGGCCGACCTGATGCGCGAACTCAGCGCCTACCGGCCAGAGCCGGCCGCCTCCGCCCCGGCCCTGGACGCGGCCGGGAACCGCGCGGGCTGCGAGGCGGTGCTGCGCGGCCTCGTCGCCGATCCGGACACGGGCGGCCACCCGGTGGCGGTGCTCTATCAGGATTACCTGGTGCGCTGCCGGATGCGCGGCCTCGACGGCGAGAGCGTCGGCCTGCCGGCCTTCCGCCGGGCGCTCAGCGTCGCCCGCGCGGGGCTCGACGAGGCGGCCCTCGCCGACGAGGCGGACGGGCGCTGGGCGCAGGCGCAAGAGGCGGCTTCCGCCATGCCCGAGGAGGTGCAGGGACTCTACCTGCTGCTCGCGCGCGCGGCGCTCGCGGGCGAGCCCTGCCCCGGCGACGCCGCGCTGGCGCGCGCGATCGGCAGCCGCTCGCCGGGCCGCGCCCGGCGTCTCCTCGGCTACGTCGAGAGCCGCGGGCACATCGTGTGCCGCAACGACGTCCGCGGCAGCCGCATCGTGGCGCTGCCGGCACTCGGCTGCGAGAGCGCGCCCGGCGACCCGAGATCGACCGCGGAGAGGGTCGCCCCGGAGAACGCGGTCCCGGAGAAGGCCGTCCCGGAGAACGCCGCGCAGGATCCCGGCGCCCGGGCGTCCGGCGCAGCGGCGTCGAGCGAGGCGTGGGGGCTGTTCGCCGCCGAGTGAGACCGTCTCCGCCCGGTCAGGGCGCTCCTCAGGCCGCGGCGCTGAGGCGCAGGAGTTCCGGGATCAGTGCCGCGGCCGAATCCTCCACCGTGCGGCCGTGCGTGGTGATGACGAGGTCGGGCGCGGCCGGCGCCTCGTAAGGGGCCGAGATGCCCGTGAAGTCCGGGATCGCGCCGGAGCGGGCCCGGCCGTAGAGCCCCTTCGGGTCGCGCGCCTCGCAGACGGCGAGTGGCGTGTCGATGAAGATCTCGAGGAACGGGATGTCGCCCGCGATCCGGTGGGCCGTCTCCCGCTCCTCGCGGAACGGCGAGATCAGCGACACGATGACGATCAGCCCGGTCTCGGCCATCAGCCGCGCGGTCTCGGCCGCGCGCCGGATGTTCTCGGCCCGGTCGCGCGCGCTGAAGCCGAGATCCCGGTTGAGGCCGAGCCGCAGATTGTCCCCGTCGAGCACCATGCTGTGGCGGCCCCGCGCCGTCAGCGCCCGGTCGACCGCGCTCGCGATACTCGACTTGCCGGCCCCCGACAGGCCGGTGAACCACGCGATGGCGGGTCGTTGTCCGAGCCGGGCCCAGCGGTTCTCCCGCGGCTGCAGGACGTGCGGGGTGAGGCTGCCGCAAGGCCCGGCCTGTTCCGTCACGGCCCGGTCGGCCGGGATCCGCTCCTCGCGGACCGGGAGAAGCGTCTGCCGGAAAGTGTTTCCGGTTTGTGTCCGAATTTTATCTGTAACGCGGAGCGCGGAAACCTTGCTCGATGCGAGGACGTGCACGTGACAACGCTCCGGAGTGCGGGTTTAACGTTCGCCGGGATACGTTTTAGTCAGATCGTGCTGGCCGAGAAAAGCTCTGTGGATCGCCGCGGCGATTTTTCGGCCGGAGGCTTGCATTTGCGCCACGCTCAAGGGCGCGCGGCACGACGCGGACACGGGACGCCCGGAACCTCCGGGCGCGGTCGCTTGGCTGCCGCCGCCGCGCACCGGGGCTGCGCCGGAGTTCAGCGCGCGGCGGTCTCGTCCTGCGGGATCGGGCGCGGGCGGCCCGCATCGTCGACGGCCACGAAGGTCAGGGTCGCCTCCGTCACCTTCTCGCGCAGCTGCGTGCAGAAGCGCCGGGCCCAGGCCTCCACCTCGATCTTCATGGAGGTGCGCCCGACGCTCGCCACCCGGGTGTAGACGCAGAGCACGTCCCCGACCCGCACGGGCCGGATGAACGTCATGGCGTCGAGCGCCACCGTGACGACGCGGCCCTGCGCCCGGTCGACCCCGGCGATGCCGCCGGCCTGGTCCATCTGCGACAGCACCCAGCCGCCGAAGATGTCGCCGTTGGCGTTGGTGTCGGCCGGCATCGCGATGGTGCGCACCGTGAGGTCGCCGCTCGGCTCCGTCCTCGTCCCGTTCATGCCCGCCTACCCCGCTGCCTGCTCCGCGTCGCCCGTCGCGCTCCTCAGGGCATCAGCCCGGCAAGTTTCAGGCCCGCCGCCGCGATCACGGCGGCGGCGCAGACGAAGCATTCGAGCGGGATCGTCTGCCAGAGGGCGTCGGGGCGTGTGCGCTGCGCCCGCTTCGAGAGAGCGGCGAGATCGAGCGGCGGCCCGTTCGGGGGCGCGGCGGCCCGGGTGGCGGTGTCGTCCATGGCGCGTTCCTCCGAGCGGCCCGATCTGGTGCCGGCCGTCTCGCGGGGACAGGATATCAGCGATTCGCGTTTCGCGGCAGCGGGACGGAGCGCATCAAAAAACCCGGCGGCTCGGGCGGGCCGCCGGGTCGTCCCCGCTGCGCGGGGTGGTGCGATCAGTAATAGAACCGGCGCGGGCCGTAGAAGCGGCGCGGCCCGTAATAGGGCCGGCGCCAGTAGGGGCGCGGGCCGTAGAAGCGGCGCGGCCCGTAATAGGGCCGGCGCCAGTAGGGGCGGGGGCCGTAGAAGCGGCGGCCGTAATAGTACTGCGCCTTCTCGGCCACGGCGGGGGCCGCCTCGGTCTGGAGGGCGAGGCCCGGCCCGATGGGGGCGGCCGACGCGGCCTGAGGCGCTGCCGCGGCGAAGCCTAGAGCCAGAAGGGCGGCCAGGACGAGTTTCCTCAGCACGTTCACAACTCCTTGGTGTGGTGACGGATGATCAGGCGACCCAGTGCGGTCCCGAGAATCCGCATGAGAACCCGGTCGCATTGAACGCACGAGCCGCACAAACCGTTTCGCGCGGCCGCGCGCCGCATCCGGCCGGATCTGATCCTCCCCCGTTTTTGTGGACACGGAGGTTACGTTGCCCAGCGCTGCTCGGCCTGCTCAGGCGTACGGTACCCGAGGGCTGAGTGGAGGCGCTGT
>NZ_JBAWTG010000062.1:0-28577 GCF_037106235.1 Methylobacterium nigriterrae
CTCGCCGCCTGGTTCTCGCTGCGGCCGCTGGCCCCCACGCGCACCTCACGCTTCAAAGCGCTCGCGACATAGCTGTCGAAATCGCCAGCAGTGTCCGACCCGTTTCCCTGCCACCCGCGAGGAGCGCCTCGCGAGCCCTCGCAAACGGCCCCGTTTGTGTCAGGAAACCGTGACTGGAAAACTACTGACAGGAAAAGGCGGCTGGGCCCCTATCCTGACATGCTCGTCGGCTACGCCCGTGTCTCCACCCAGGTGCGGAGCGGCCGGCGGGAGTTCCGCTACCGCCTCCGGAGCTGTGCCAGGAGAATAGCGGTGCGCACGGCAGCTCGGCGGGCCGCAACTCCTGATGTCCCAGCCTGTAACGCCTTCACGGTGTGAGGGCGCGCGGCCGCAGCGGCTGCAACGTCCATCTCGTACTCGCCGATCAGAACAAGGCCGGGATCGGGGTTGGCGAGAAACGCTGCTCCATTGGCCCTGCGCCGGCCTCTATAGGTTCTCCTAATCAGCGCGGGCTGCCGCACCAGCAAGTCGATCCATGGCCGCTGCCATTGCCTTGATGGTGTCATCGCATGGATCGATCCCGTAGCGACGCGCCATCTCAGTAGGCTCGATGTAGGCGACCTTTGTCACCTCACCATCGCGCCAAACCAGCATCTTCTGCGGCAGCTCGATAGCGACATCCGGGTTCTTTAGAATCAACGGCGTGCCGAGCTTCGGATTGCCGAAGATCACCACGCGTGTTTCTGGCAGCCGGCTACCGATCGATTGCGCGTTTGCAGCGTGATCAACGATCGAGACCACTCTTGCACCCCCTTTCTCAATCGCGGCACTCAGCCGGTTCACGGTCTCCGTGACGGTGCCGGAACTCGCGCGGACGTTCATCCCGTCCGCGGCAACAGCCGTCCCGGCAATGAGGGCCATCAAGGCGAGGATGGAGATGGACGCGGATGGTCGGATCAACGTGAAGCCCTCCTGCCGATGGACGGGTAGATAAGCACGCTCTGTCATCCCACCATAGGCTGGCTCTGCACGCCCAGGCAGCTCAAACGATGAAAGGCCCCCGAGCGAGAACGACCTCGATCCATCTGCTGCCGCTATGATTCTGAAGCTGTCCACGGACAGGTGCGTGCCAGCCGGTGTGGTCAGCATCGAGAAGTGGGCCGCTCGCTCCGTTTCAGATCACCTGGGGCTGGCTCAGCGGGAGCAGTAGCAGCCCCAAATGGAGGAGGCCGTTGCCATCTTGCGGGTCTTTGGGGTGTCTCTCGACTGGCTTATAGCTGGCCTTGAGCACAAGCTTGATGCCGAAATGGCTGAAAAGATCAGAGCTGCTCGCGCGAAGCGCTCCGATACAGCTCTAAAATAGAGGGCGTGTGTCTGGCGCACGAGAAGCACCAGTTCGTCGTCATGTTGAAGCGATATCTGCAGCCCGACTAATTTCCGACACCCAGTCAACGGTCGACGAGAAGGTCTTGGCCGCGATCGAGGCCACCAACACGCTGCTCACCGGCGGCACGCTCGACCAAGTCGTTGTCCGTTACTGGGAGATCGTAGCGGACGACACGCGCCGCCTCACGGGGGTTGCCTGAGTGGCGCAAACGAGGCGCTCCGACATAAGCATCCGCAACCCGGACACGTCTGACGCATTGACGCAAACCACACACTAGACGCTCATCGCGCTGTACAACCCCGAGCGGAAGACCTTCGAGGCCCTGGACGATGCTGGGGTCATCACGATGGTGACGGTGCCGGCCGTGGGCTGCGAGGCGTTCGCCGACCTCGTCTTCGAACGCGCCAATCAGTTTCTGGCCGAGGCCGGTTACGCTCCGCGCGTCCGTACCGCGCTGGTCGAGGTGAGGGAGCACGCCGGCAACTCCGCGATCCGCCTGCGAGACGCCTAATGCTGCCCGTATCTGAGGTCTTCGAGACGGTCCAGGGCGAAGCCTCGTGGGCCGGAACGCCGGCCGTGTTCGTGCGCCTCCAGGGCTGCAACGTCGGGTGTCCTTGGTGCGACACGCGCCATACGTGGGCCATCGACCCGGCCAACGTGGTCGATGCCGCCGTGATGGCAGCCAAGACCCAGGACGCGCCCACCTACGCGAACCTCGAGCCGGCGCACCTCGCGGCCTGCATACTGGCGACCACCGAGGCACGGCACGTTGTCATCACGGGCGGCGAGCCTGCGATGCACGACTTGACGGCGCTCTCCCGCGAGCTGCTGAACGGCGGGCGCAGCGTTCAGCTCGAGACGAGCGGCACCGCCGAGATCCGGATCGATCCCCGCGCCTACGTCACCCTGTCCCCGAAGATCGGCATGCCGGGCGGCCTGACGGTGCGGCGCGATGCGGTGCTGCGCGACGACGAGATCAAAATGCCGGTGGGTAAGCCCGCTGACGCCGAGCGCCTGCGCGAGCCCCTGGCCGAGTACCGCTTCTACGGCAAGCGGGTCTGGCTCCAGCCGCTCTCGCAGTCTGCGAAGGCGACCGCGCTCTGCGTCGACGCCGCGACCCGGAACGGGTGGAGGACCTCGGTCCAGACGCACAAGTCCCTCGGCGTCCGATGAGTGAGCCGTTCCAGCTCGACGCCTTGGAGCAGTTCATGCTCCGGGCGGCCACTATCCGCGGCTATGCGGTGGCCCGCTCCTACGAGTAACAACCCACTTCCGGTTCTGGTACCTGGATGCTGACAAGTTGAGGTCAGCATGCCCTTTGAATTCCGCAAGCTTGCGAACGTTGGTACCCGCCACCCAGTGATGGCGCGCCTCAGCCTCCAATCAGGCGAGCTGCTTAAGTGGCTCGACGTAGAGGCCGAAGTTCGTGACGAAATTGGCAAGCTCTATATGCTCAGTCTAACGGAGCACCTGCTCCGCTGCCATGAGCATCGTGACACTCTCTTCGAGAGACTCGCCAAAAGCGTTGAAGAGGTTGGTCAGCATAAGGATCCGCGGGTGCGGGAAGTTCCGCATGTCTCAGGTCTGGACGGTATCGCGGAAGGCTTCTTGGTCGACGTAAAGAAATTTCTTCGCGATCTTCTAACAGTCTTCCAGCTTACATATGGGTATGAGCCAAAGGATGCTAGCGATTTGGCCGACGTTAAGGGAAGAGGCTACAGCGACGTAGGCAAATGGGCAGAATCAACGTTTGGGCCCGACGACAATCTAACAGCCATGCTCAAAGCGGAGGCAAATTGGGTCACCGAACTCGTCAAAATGCGGAACGCGGTCGAGCATCCCGCTGACAGGTCAGGAACCCTAACGATCAGGAACGTACGACTCCATCCGGATGGCGATGGATGGGTAAGGCCGACATGGCAGAGAACGGGCAAACCTGAGCAGGACATTCTAAGTGACATGGACACCGCAATGGATAGTCTCCTGACTCTCGCGGAAGAAGTCCTTGTAGCCATCGTGCTCAAGCGTCGCACGTTCGAGCATGTGACGGTCTTCGAAGTACCGGAAGCGAGTCGGGATCCGATCTGCCCAATCCGGTTCGTCGTCAACCTTGAGGCGAGCTTCGCCGCTAAGGTCGCGGTCTCGTCGCCGCCTCCGTGAGGCAGCCACCTGCCAATGCGCCAAGGGCGCGCGTCGCGGGCGGTGGGACCGCAACCCGCTCTGATTGCTGCCCCGGCAAATCCAACACGGTGTTGAATTTGCGCCCGACCCCATCACCGCCCCGCAGGGAGCGGCTTGCCGAGCATCCCGGCTGACCTCACGGACGAAAGCGGCGGGCCATCGGGGCCGCCGCGAGCGCGTTAGGATGACGATCAGGCCCGGCGCCTTGCCGAAGAAAATCACGTGCCGCCCTCCGTTCGAGCGAGGCATCGTCATCTTAGGCACGGCATCCACGGCCTGCTGGACGTAGGTGACCGGCGGCTGCGACAGATCGAAGGGGATTATCAACCTCGGTCCCGCTCCACCGATGAGCCCGCAGAAGATGATCTGGGTCGGCACCGTGTAATCGGTCTGGATCACGGCGTGTGAGCGGAAGCTCGCCCTCCAAGCGGTATCTTCAGCCTCCTGCGTGAGCCGATGCTCTTCCTCGGTCTCGCGCTCCCGCTCGGCAATGAGCCGCTCAGTATCAGCGATGGCCTGCGTCACCACGCGCGCTGGAAGCTCCAGGGCTGGGATCACGGCAAATCTATAAGGGAGATGTTCAACAGGAAGTGAGACTCAGTATCTGGTCAAGTGCCTCTCGTGCTCTGCCCTGCCACGTTCAGACTCCCTTCGGCGCCAATCCTCGTCCTGCCTGCGATCCGCCGCCTCTATAGCCTTCCTATTACGCTCATCCGCAGCGTTGTTTGCGACCTGGGCTGCGACAGCAAGAAGATCGGCTTGTGCTTCAGCCGCCGCCCGTCTCTTGGCCTCCCGGCGATCCTCAACTCTTTGCCACTCCAGGCCGGGCAGATCTTCATGCGCGACCTTCAGGAATGCGGCGGCTGCAAACTGCCCATGCTGGGTAAAACGCTCAAGGATCTCCGTGGGAGAATCGTAGCTCGCTTTAATGAACCTTCGCGTCAGGTCCAGGGCGAGTACTGCGTTTTCTTGGCTGGTGTTTCTGCACCCCTGTTCAATTTCTCTGATGATACTCCTTGACGCAGCTTGCTGTCTTTGACGTTCGGCCTCTTTCCTTTGTGCTTTCTTGGTAGCAGATCGTATCCAGCAGAAACATATCACAGCGAAGATAGAACCATAGATTAGAATGGCACCTATAGTATCGGGGTCCATAGCCGCCTCCCGCTATTGAAAGACCACGCGCGCAGGAGTGGCCAAGTCGTATTCATTCGTCCGGATCTCGGCTGTGCCTCTTAGCGATGATGAACCCGATAGGACCGAGGCTCTTCACCAACGTATAGTAGAACATAGATCTGAGGATCAGTTTGGTGACAGCCCACATACCGTCCTCCATATTTTCCGATGTTCACGAAGAGGCGTTCAGCGGGACGATCTACCGCCAGAAATCTTTGTCGAAAGCCTTGCATTCATCGCCCTCGCAAGGCTTCAAACCTTTGGTGTGAACTGGATATCACCCGGCCCCCATGCGAAATGTCCGGACCGATCCCGCTGACCTCCATTCTCTTGGTACCGCCGATGTAGGCTCCAGAAGTCGGCGTAAAGATCGTGCAGCGCTGGATCGGCGACACTACCCTTGAAGTTGTCGTACGTAATTTCAGTGATACGCCGATTGACCAACGAAGCGAACTCCTCCCGCGTCACCAATATCCGGGCCACATAGTCGGCATCGGGCGTCAGCAAGATCTCGCGCTCCGGGAATAGCGCCTGAAGGTGTTCCTTTCGCCGCCCCCTGACGACCATCCGGTTCAAATCATTCCCGTCCTGTACGACTGACACAAAGGAATCAGTGAGGCAGATCCACATTTCTATCGCTCCTTGAATGCGGCTCATGGATTGCCGCTCGCGCTGCTCAATCACCGCCCAGCACTCGTGAGACGGCGGCCGGCGATAGGGGCGGGCCGCCGAAGGACAAGCTGACCTCGCCGGGCCGGTAGGCCTTCTTCAAGAACTCCAGCGGCTGGCCATCGAGAGAGCAGCGCAGGGCCGAGTCCGGTGAGTAGTTGATGATCAGCCCCAGCGCCTTGCCGAAGAACATCACGTGCCGACCGCCGTCCGAGCGAGGCATCGTCTTCTCGGGCAGAGCGTCCACGGCCTGCCGAATGAACGTGAGCGGCGAGCGGGACTGATCGAAGGCGATCATCAGCCAGCGTCTCGCCCCGCCCGTAAAGCACAGATGCAGATCTGCGTGGGCACCGTGTACTCCGTCTGGATCACGGCATGCGGACAGAAGCTTGCTCTCCAAGCGGTATCCTCAGCCTCACGCGCGCGACGACGCTGTTCCTCAGCTTCGCGCTCCCATTCGGCGAAAAGTCGCTCTGTCTTGGCAATAGCCTGCACGACCACGTCCGCCGGAAGCTCGAGCGCCTCCGGCAGCCGCCAAAGGGCAAAGCGGCTCTTCGCACTGAACGGCAGGCCATTGCACAGGGCGTACACCCGCCCCGCAGCCTTGGCCGGGTTCGAGTAGCCAAGGCGGCGGCCCAAAACTTCGTTGGTCAGGGCAAGCTCCCGCATCCGGCTCTGGATGAGTTCAGCCAAGGGCGTGCGGCCAGACATCAGCGCCTCCATTCCGGTCCGTTCTGGAAGGCTGGCGCTTCCGGCTACTCTTGCTGACTCAGGTCAGCCGCATCCCACTGTCGTGGAACCACCTTGCCGCCGAGGGGCAGGTTGGTGAGAGGCCAGCTCTCGTCTTAATGCTTAGGAGAATATGCCCGGAATCTGCCGGAATGTCAAGGTCAACGCTCGTAAGGGCGGTTCTTGACATGCTTGTGGTGTACACGGGAGCGAGATCGGCCGCCTTACCAAATCTTGGTAGCGCTGGCTGATGAAGAATCGGGGCGCGTCCGCATCAGGAAGCTCGCGATCAATGGCGGTAGCAAACCACCCGTAGCGTGAAGAGCCGTGCCTGCTCCGCAACCGTCGCGGCATCCATCGGGCCCGAACTCTTTGTCCCAACGGCCGGCGGAATGCCGTTCGCATCAAGGAACCCGAGAGCAACGGACGATTTGATGGCGAAGTTGATGTTCTGCGGGAGCATATCGGTTTGCTGAGCGACATAGAGGTCGCCGATGCGTGATACAATCACGCCGACAACAGAGCCGTACTGGTCCATTAATGGCCCACCACTGTTCCCAGGCTGAATCGGGGCTGAGATCTGCAGATGACGTGAGTCATCATTCTGCCCGGCTACAGCCGTGACGTTGCCAACGGTGAAATTTCCGGAGGCCGCGAGCATCGATCCGAGCGGGAAACCGTAAACGTAGATGTTCTCGCCGACGCGGGGTCGGAGGCCGAGAGCCGGCACCACCGGATCCTTATGATCTGTCGCGAGGACGGCGAGATCGTTCGTGGCGTCCGCTACGACGAGCCGGGCTGGCATGCTCGGCATCCCCACCTTCGCGACCGCGATTTCCGTGCAGTCCTTGATCACGTGATTGTTCGTGAGGACGTGGCCCTGGTCCGAGACGAAAAAGCCGGTGCCGAGGCTGACCCTGTCCTTTTTCTTGTCGCTCCCGCTCGGTGTGTCGTGCGGCGCCTCCGGCGAGGCCCTCGCCTCGACGACGGACTTCTGGCAATCCACCATCGCGCTCAGTGCGTCAGAGGAGCCGGACAGCGAGAGACGAGCAATCGATTTACGCTCGAAAAGGATGTTCAAGCCACCAGCGCGGGCCAAGTCGAGTACGAAGCTCTTCTTCAGCCCAGATGCGAAAAGCCCCTTCTCGGCGGTTCGCTCCACGCCGAAGAACTGGCCCTTCCAACGACCGCGCCCTGTCAGCATGACGAGTTGGTAGGCACGATTGATTTCGATGGATCTCCAGCGCGGATTGGTGAAGGCGAGGAAGGCTTCGTCCTTGTCACCTTCGAAGCCCATCCAGACCGTCGTCTCGTCCTGATAGGTTGCAGCAGCGACGCAGCCATTCAACGACTTGCTCATGCCGAGTGACCAGCCAGATACTTTTCCGAGCGACCTGTCGATGCTGAGCACTGGAGCGGCCGATGCGACCCGCAGAGGCATAACGCAGTAGAGCGCCAGGCCGGCGGCGCCTAGAAGTGCTCGCAGCGACATCCGCATCGCGCTCTCCATGTTAAGCCGAAGAATCAGCGCCCACTCACGGGAATGGGCCTGGGCGAGGCCGAGGAGGCGAAGGGATCGGAGGCCGCGCTGATCGTGGCTCCGGCATGTGGCCTGCTAGAGCGCCGGCTCGACCCCGCCGCGTAGTGCCCGCGCGCCCGTCGCGGTGCATGGGCGGAACGCCGCGCCATCCGCGGACGGCCGTAAGCTGGTCGCGAGCCAGCTACCATCGCGCCGAGGGCGAAGCCTACCGCGGCGCCGGCAAGTCCGTCCAAAGACCCGGCAGATGCCTTCGGCGAGTGCAAGGTCCCCGCAAGCAAAGCAGCCACAGCGACAAGAGAAATAAACCTGGAACGACTCATTCCGCAACTCCTGACCGGACCAGACTCGGTTCACCACATCGAAATGAAGCACATCTCTCGTAGAATGCGGATCCAACTAGATTCAAGTCGTCCTGTGAAGGCCAAACCAGGGCCTGACAAATAAATTAGCTGAATTCACGATCTTGTGAAGTACGACTCAATAGAAGTTTCGCTAAGGCATGCGCTTTTATGATGCAATGTTACCAATTGCTACGTAGTTTGAACGGTTGACGGACGCCTATTGGGTTGCTGGCACCTTGGCAGTTACCTCCGATGGCAGGGGTCTGATCGCTACCATAACCCTAGAGGAGTGCTTCGGCACGGCATCCTGTCCTGCCATCTAATTCATTGGCAGTACCGCAGGGGAAACAATGAGCATTTTGACAAAAAATTTTTATAATACTACGTATCCACCGAGCGCGCTGAGCATATCGCACCTCCTTTCCGAACGCATCGGGGCAGAAAATTGCTTGCTAAGGCAATCGACTACCGGCTTTGAGAGGACGGAGGCGGCATGTTTCTCGATCACACGTTGTCGGTTTCATGCTATCCCGAGATAGGAAACTTGACGTAGACGTTTGATGGCGGAGAGCGGCAGATGAGACAGCGGGTGTTGCAGCCCCGAGACACCCACTGATTGCTTTTCTCCTGAGGCCACGCTTCTCCACCTTAGGACTTCCCAGCGAGCACTCAAGGTTGGAAAATGACGGCTCATTTCCGACGCTGCAAGACGAGTGGCTTGTGCATTGTTGACCGGTACCATGTCCTTGTCGGGTTTCAGCGTCACAGTGACGACGGCTCTGCTTCTCAGCTGCGGAGCCGGCTTGACCGTTCTTATAGCGGATGGTGGCGCGGCGCTCGCGAGGGACGGCTCCAGAGCCGGCGATGCCGTGGCGGCATGTGACAGATTGGCGAGCGCGTCTTGGGATCCGGATGCGCCGGACCTGCAGCGTACTGTTGCTTTCCGGGATTTGCGCGCCGCTCCGGCAATTGCGGCCTGCCGCGAAGCTGTCGCCGTCGCGCCTCGCCTTCGGCGCCTAAGCTTCCAGCTCGGTCGCGCCTACGACCGGCAGGGAGCAAATCCGGAGGCCTACCGGGCCTATCTGCAGGCCGCTGAGCTCGGGAGCGGTGCCGCCAAGGTCAATATCGGCATCCTGTATCGGCAAGGACGGCGCTTTGAGAAAAACGACGCCAAGGCGAGGGCATGGTTCCGGGCTGCGGCCGAGGCGGGCATCCCTGAGGGGATGTACTGCTACGCCACCGCCCTCGACAACGGCCTCGGCGGTGCCCCCGACGGCGCCCTGGCGAAGGCGTGGTATGTCAAGGCGGCCCAGCGTGGCACGGCCAAGGCGCGCGACGCCCTGATGCGATTGGAGCTCGACGGCACCGGTACGGGCGCGATCTGTGATTAAGGACACCGCCTGCCGCGACCATAGACACGGTGTGCTGCGATGACCGAGGGCTTGCGCTTCGTCGGCAGTCGCGTCCTTGCCGGCCTTGATGAGATGAGGATAGACGACCGTGCGGTCGTCGAGGACCATGAGCGGCTCCGTCGTATCCTCCGTCAGCGTGGCGGAGATGGCGCGGCGGCGCTCTTCGCCGAGCCCGTCCTGTCGCGCAGCAACGGCTCTGCCCCCGCCCGCATTGACTGGTACACCGCCCTCGACGGTCACATCCGGCCGCTTCTAGACCTCGATCCCGACCGGGCAGCCGACCTGCGCTGTCGAATCCAGAGCACATTATCCGAGATCGAGCCGGTCCTGCGCGATCCCAATGATGGACCGTTCGTCGCGGCATGCCTCAATCTCGCGTCTCCGCTAGCGATCCTCGCAGTCGGGGATGACCCGCTCTTAATTGATTGGGGGCTGCTTCCTATTGGCCTCGTCAAGGACGAGAGCGCGCGCGCCCGCCATCACGCGGAAGTTCTCAATTCTCTGCTGCCGGATGGCCTACCCGCGCCCCCGATCGGGCGTGAGGATTGGGTTGTCCATTTCAGGCCGTCGGTTTCCTCGGCCAGGTTGGAGGATGTAACAGCTCCTCGGGCGACGCCCCCGCAGCCGCGTATCGGAACGGGACGGACGCCTGTCGTTGCTACGGCAATCGCCGGCTGCCTTCTCGCGCTCTCCTGCATTCCGGGCGTCCTGCTCTTTCCTATGGCGCCGCATGCGACATCGGGCGAGGTGCGGGCCATGCAGGCAGCGTGGCTGGACAGCCTCCGTCGCCGGCGCGACGTACTCGCCGCGGCCGGCCGGTTTGCCTGCCCGCACCTGCGGACGGAGTTGCCGAACCTAGTCCCTCAAAGTCCCGCGGGCGTGAGCCTCACTCCCGGCGACCTGACACACTCTCGGGCAAGTGCGGCAATCGATCCCCCCGCCTCGACACCAGCGCCGGGACCCACGACACCGCCGAGCGGCGCGGGTCTCGTCGATCAACTCGAGCGAGGCACTGTACTTGTTCTGGCGGGCGAGGTGACCGGTTCGGGCTTCTTCGTCACCGATGATATGGTGGTCACGAACCGTCATGTGGTGGAGAACGCCCAGTCCCTATTGATCGCAGGGCGGCACGTGGGTGTGGTCCAGGCTGCCCTTGTCCGGATCGGTGGAGCGGGGACGCTCGAGGATTTTGCGCTGCTGCGGGTGGCCCGTCAGAGCAGTGTCCGCCCCCTTGCATTGGCTACCCCCAGCCGGCCGCTGACGCCCGTGGTCGCCGCCGGGTTTCCAGGCCTCTATCTTGGCACGGATCCGACCTTCGCACGCTTGAGGGAGGGTGATGCGAGCGCTGGCCGCGACCTCGAACCCGTCTTCCAGACCGGCGTGATTAACCACCTGCAGCGCTACGAGGAGGCCGCGGTCACGTTGGTGCTGCACGGCGCCGAGATCGCGCCAGGCAATAGCGGAGGGCCGCTCGTTGACTATTGCGGGCGGGTCGTCGGCGTGAACAGCTTTGGTCGCACCGACGATCGGCTACCCGTCACCGCGCGATACGCGCTCGGCGCCGACGGGCTCGCGGGCTTTCTCCGGTCTGCTGGACTGACCGCGCTCGTCGAAACCAAGGCTTGCGAGCTACAGACTGCCCCGCGCGAGGCGGTCACGGCCGCTGCGGCCCCGCCCGATCCCGTGCCGGGGGCAGCCGCAGAGGCGCCCGTTCAGGCTGCGCCGACGCCGCGTTCGCCCGCTCCTCCACGCACCGCACCTCCACCGGGCAGCGACGCCCGTCCGCCGGCACGCTGAGGGCGACGCTCCGATGTCGGCAACCACCAAGCTAACCGAGACGCCGCGCCAGGAACTGGACGCGGTCAATCCAAAGCTCGCTCAGCAGTTCGAGCAGCTCATCGACCTGCTGGCGCGGCGCCTCAGTCCCGCTCACGCACATTTGTTCGCCGAACCCGTGCCTGTCACGACGGCAGGCACCGGCCGCGCCGGCCTCGCTTGGTTCGCCGCGGTTGATGGCGAGGCGCACGCCGTCATGCAGCTTGAGCCCACCGCCGCCGAAGCTCTGCGTCATGCGGCGGCTCGCCTGACGGGTGAGATCGCGCGCTTCGCCGACTCCCTGGAGCGGGAGGGCGAAGCCTCACGTGATCTCGCTCGGCTACTCCGCGACGCGCTGATCGTCCCCGACGAGGATCATCTCTGGTCGGTCGACGGGCAGCCGGTGCTCGTGGCATGGGGCTACCGGCACGCGCGGGCAGACGGGATGATTGCCGATCGGGCGGCTGCGATCACGGCCAGCGCCGTCGCGCCCCTCATTCCTGCGGCTTCGAAGCCCGTGCTCCGATCGGCGGAACCGGTAGCGGCCGCGGAGCGGCGCCAACCCAGCCGCGCCGTCGAGCGCTCGGGGAGCCGTGTTGGCCGGTACGCGCCTGTCCTGTGGCTGCTATTCGCCCTGCTCTGCGCGATTTTGGCCGACCGTCTGCTCCAGGCCTGCGCCGTGGGCGACGACAGCTGGCCCGCATGGCTTCGGAGTGTTCTGCCGGATCACTGCCCCGTGGCATCTATGATCCTGGACCCGGCCGAGACCTCCGTGCTGGCCGGCATCCGCGCCGCCGAGGGAGAGATCCACGCGGCCGAACTCGCACTGACGCGCCGGGCTCTGGCCTGCGACACGAGTTGTCCGGCTCCCGCGTCGGGTCTGCGCCGCGCCGCGGTCGAGACGTTGCGCCCGATCCCCGCGGAGGTAGAGCACCGCCTGGAGGGCATCGAGCGCGGGCAGGGCCTCGAGTTGACGCTCGCATGGGAGGGACCGGCCGACCTTGATCTTCAGGTCATCTGTCCGGATCGAACTCGTATCCACTTCAAGCAGCGCGCTGCCTGTGGCGGGCGTTTGGTTGCCGACCAAAATCGGGGTGGCGGAACCAGCACGAGCCGGCCAGTCGAGCACATCATCTGGGACGAGGCACCGACGCCCGGGGGACGCTACGCTGTCGAGGTCAGTTTGTACGAACGACACGGCGAGCTCCGCCCGGAGGTGCCGTTCAAAGTGGTCCTTTCGCGGCACGGGCAGATCGTGCAGGAGGGGAGCGGGCGGATTTCGGCCGCACGTGTCGGTCAGGGCGTCCTGACCTTCGACACCTCCCTGCCGGCCTCGGCCGGAACGGTATCCGTGCCCTAATCCCGCAAACCTGAGTCGGTGCCGACCTTCAAAGATTGTACCACAGCAATGTTCGTCGACCCCGTTCCGTTCGGCCCTACCATTAGGCTTGTGCCGCATAGTGGAGTGCAGTTCGTTGAGTATGCCTTCAACATCGACACAATCGGCCGTCTGTCTCGCCGCTTTATCGAGCGCGAGGTAGCAGACGGGCCGCATGAAAACGGGCGCCGGACCTATCGGCTTCTTCCGGCCTGGGATGAGACCGACCCGGGCGGCGAGGAGATCGAGACCGCCCGTGGTACCGATCGCGAGTATGCGATCGGCGAGCGAGGCGCGCTCGAGGTCTTCCTTGAGAAGTGGACTCCTGTCCCAATGCTGCGGGTCAAAGCTGGCGTCGAGGGCGGCGAGGAACTCGATCTCGGCCCAACCAATTGGGCGCGGGTGCGGATCGTCGAGGTCGCCGATCGTGCACCCGACAGTCCGATCAGCCACCGCGTCATCTTCGCCTTCGATACCGAGTTGCTGGAGCGGCGGCCGAACCGTCCCTACACGGCACCAAGCCTCGACGATGCCGCCAACGAGCATGAATTCCGCTTCGCGTACCGCTTCCGCGATATCGGATGGTTTCTTGGTGCCGCCTCGGAGGACGAGGAAGCACGCCAGCGCGCCGGCTTTCAGGAATGGGTACCGTCCTGGCTGTCCGAGCAGTTTCGTGAATTCAAGGCGGCACAGAGACCCGACAGGCCGCTGCGCGACAGCGATTTTCCGAATGCGCTCGAGCATCACGCCCGTTATCTCGTCCTACTCGAATATCTCCAGCGGGCGATCCGGCCACGCACTGTGCGGATGACGGATACGGTCTCGGCCTTGCCGGCGATCCGTCCGGTGAATGTCGACCTGATCCTCGACATCGGCAACAGCCGCACCTGCGGCATCCTGATCGAGTCCCATCCCAATGAGGACCGGGTCGATCTCAACAACTCGTTCGTGTTGCAGCTGCGCGACCTGTCCGAGCCGGAGCAGGCCCACACCGAGCCATTCGAGAGCCATGTGGAACTCTCTCATGCCCGGTTCGGACGCGACCACCTCTCGCGGCTGTCGGCCCGCCCCCGCGCGTTCTTCTGGCCGAGCCCAGTCCGGGTCGGGCCTGAGGCCAGCCGCTTCCGCGAGGTCGCCCAGGGCACGGAGGCGGTGGGCGGCCTCTCGAGTCCAAAGCGTTATCTCTGCGACGTGCGGGCAGTGAACCAGGAGTGGCGCTTCCCCGACCGTGATTACGGCGCTGACGGCACCAGTCCGCTCATCGACCGGACCATCCGGCAGTTCGTCAACAGCCGCGGCGACGTCATCGCGCAACTCGATGCGGACAAGAAGCGCTATGGCATCCGGGTTCAGCCCGACGACCGGATCGGTGCCTCGCGCCTAACCTTCTCGCGCTCTTCGTTCTTCACCTTCATGGTGGCCGAGGTCGTCTGCCATGCTTTATCGATGATCAACAATGCTGGTGTACGTGAACGGCGGCGCACGAAAGACGCACCGCGCAAGCTGCGCCGAATCATCCTCACCCTGCCACCCGCCATGCCAGTACAGGAGCAGCGCCTGCTGCGCTCACGTGCCGAGGGTGCAGTCAAGCTGATCTGGCAGCTCATGGGCTGGGCCGACAATCCGCCACCGGGGCTCACGCAGCCCGAAGTCCACGTCTCCTGGGACGAGGCGAGCTGCGTTCAGTTCGTCTACCTGTATGGGGAGATCACCCAAAAGCTCGGCGGCGCCGTTGATGGTTTCCTGCGACTCATCGGTCGTCCGCGCCCGTTCGCCGAGCCTGACACGTGTCCAGAGCCCAGCGCACGGGCTGAGCCTTCGGTTCGCATCGCCAGCATCGATGTCGGCGGCGGCACCACCGACCTCATGATCACGACCTACTACGCGGAGGGAAACCGCGCGATCAAGCCGGTGCAGAACTTCCGGGAGGGATTTCGCATCGCGGGTGACGACATTCTCAAGAGCGTTATCGAGCGCCTCGTGCTGCCGACGATCGAGGAGGCCCTGCGCCGGGCAGGGCATCCCGACCCGCATGCACTCCTTCTCGAGCGGTTCGGTGGCGACCGCGCCAACATGGCCGAGCAGGAGAAGCACCTGCGGCGCCAGTTCGTCTCCCGCGTGCTGGAGCCCATCGGCCTGCGCATGCTCGGCGACGTCGAAACGGGGACAGAGATCACGGTGCGTCCCTTCTCGGAATTCTTCCCCGAACGTGGCGGCCGGATCGTGCGGCGCGCTCTGCCGCAGCAGCGGATTCTCGATTTCCTGGAAGTGCCGGCGCGCCAAGCGGGAGCGAGCGGCTTCTCCCTGATCGATTGCGTGTTCGAGAGCCGCGCAGACGTCGTAGGCGTCTGCGTCGTCTCGGTGCTCGATCTCGTGCTGGACAACCTCTGCGAAGCCATCCACGCGCTGGATGCTGACGTGGTGCTGCTCTCGGGTCGCCCGTCGCGGCTCTCGGCCTTTGTCGACCTCCTTGTCAACAAGCTGGCGGTCTCGCCGGACCGGATCATTCCCTTACATCAATATCAGGCTGGAAACTGGTATCCGTTCCGTGACCGCGACAACCGCCGCATCGGCGATCCCAAGACTACGACGGCGGTAGGCGGGATGCTCTGCGCGCTGGCCGAAGGCCAACTCACGAACTTCACGCTGTTCACGCACCGCCTCGGCCTGCGCTCGACCGCCCGCTACATCGGCGAGATGGAGCTGAGCGGACAGCTGCGCGACGCGGGCCTGTGCTTCAGTGACATCGACCTCGACGCGCCGGCCGCTTTGCGGCAGGGCGGCCCGGCGATGAGAGCCAAGCTGAACTACTATGCGCCGATGCGGCTAGGCTATCGCCAGCTCCCGGTTGAGCGCTGGATCGCGACGCCGCTCTACCGTCTGCGCATGCGGGCCGGGCAAGAGGCGACGCAACTGCGGCTGCCGCTGGAGATCACCCTTGAGCGCAGCGGCGACGGCCGTGCCGACGACGACAGCCCCGATGCCTTGATCCGTTCAGAATCCATGAAGGAAGAGTTCGAAATCACGGACGCCTACGACGCCGATGGTCTCGACGTGAAACGAAAAGTCGAACTTGTGCTCGATACCCTGGTCTCAGAGCAAGGCTACTGGCTCGACACCGGCATCCTAAATCTCGATTGATCCGCGCGAACATGTCGACCGAGCAACTAGCCGAATCCTGCCAAGACACGAGCCGCCTCGCCCAAGACGCGGAGCGCTGGCTGAGCGACGAGACCAACACTGCGACGGTCGGGCGCGAGCGCGCGGATCTCGTGCGCTACGCGCGCAAGGTCGCCCATCGTGCGGACCGGTTGCGTCGGGCGGCGTCGCGGCCGATGTGCGCTGGGGTGTTCGGACCGAGCCAAGCGGGCAAATCCTACTTGGTCGAGGTCCTGGCGCGACCGGAGAATGGACCCCTGCGGGCGCGCTTCGACGGACGCGATCCGGTCGATTTCTTGGCCGAGATCAACCCGATCGGCGAAAAGGAGGCGACCGGTCTCGTTACGCGGTTCAGCGCGCGGGCCGTCGCAGGGCCGACGCCCTCAAACGCGCCTGTCCGCCTGCGGATCCTGACCGAGGCGGATTTGGTCAAGGTGCTGTGCAACAGCTTCCTGCACGACGGGGACGCGGCGAAAGAGCATGCAGCTCGTCCCGAGGAGATCGGCAGCCTGCTTGCCGAGCTGAGGACCCGGGCGCGCCCGGGTGCTGCCCGCTTTAGCGATGCCGAGATCGACGACCTGCGGGACTACGTCAGCGACCAAGCCCGCGGTACGCGCGCCCTCGAGTACCTCACACAATACTGGGAGGAGGCCCGGACCCTCGCGGGTGGGCTCGACCTCGACGGTCGCGCCCGCCTGTTTGCCCCCCTATGGGGCGGTCACAATGCCTTCACCCGCCTCTACCGCGAGCTCGCCGAAGCGCTCGAGCGTCTCGGTCATCCGGACGAGATCTTCGCGCCGCTCAGCGCGCTGGTGCCGCGCGAGGGCAGCATCCTCGACGTCGCGACGCTGGCTGGTCTCGGCACGTCAGGCTACGGGGACAGCCTGCTCGTGCACGGAGCCGTGGGCGGCCCGGTGCCGTTGCCGCGCCCCATGGTAGCGGCGATCACGGCGGAGTTGCGCATTGAGATCGCGGACAGCCCGCGCGCATTCCTGCAGGAGGCCGACCTACTCGACTTCCCCGGTGCACGCAGCCGGCAGAAGATCGATCTTGCCCACTTCCTCTCGACGCATCCCGACGCTCTGAAGGAGACCTTCCTGCGCGGCAAGGTCGCCTACCTATTCGACCGCTACGTGGCCGAGCAGGAACTGACGGCGATGCTGCTCTGTATCCGGCCCTCGAACCAAGAGGTCGTCACGCTTCCTGACCTCGTCGAGCGCTGGATCGCGCTCACGCATGGCGCGAGCCCGGAAGCGCGGGCGCAATTGCCCAACCTTCTCTTCCTGGTGATGACGTGGTTCGACAGCCACTTCGTCGACAAGGCGGGCGATGCCGGTCAGGATGCGGGCCTGCGTTTTCGAAACCGGATCGAGGCCTCGCTCCTCGGTTTCTTCGGCAAGGCCCATACATGGCCACACCAATGGACGCCCGGCGCAGCGTTTCGCAATGCCTTTTGGTTCCGCAATCCCAACTATCCCGCCGAGTCGGTGATCCGCTACGATGGCAGACGCGAGGTCGCGTTCTTGCCCGAGAAGCAGGCGCGGATCGCCGAGCTGCGCGCCGGCTTCGTGGCCCTGCCCGAGGCCTCTGCCCACTTCCAGGACCCGGGCCGGGCCTTCGACGAGGCGCTTCGGCTCAACGACGGCGGCGTAAGCTATCTTGTCGAGAATCTCGCGCAGGTCTGCCGTCCGGAGCTGAAGGCTAAGCAGATCGCCTCGAGACTCGACGCGTTGCGGGGCGAACTGCGCGAGCGCCTGGGCCGCTTTCACGTCGCCCTCGACATCGAGACGCGGCTCGCCGAAAGACGGGAGGTGGCCGGCCACGTGTTCGACGCCCTCGACGAGGTGGTGGGAGCCGGCAGCTTCGGCTCGCTGCTGCGGACGCTCCTCGTCGATGTCGCCGCACTCACCGACGCACTTCACGGAGCAGCGTCGCAACCGGGCGAGGGAACGGCTCCCGCCGCCGTCTCGCGCGTCGCTCGGCCCGGTGTGATCGTGCGGCCCGGTGCGCCGCCGACTAGCCGCTCGCCGGCCCCAGCGGTCGACCGTGAGCGTGGGCTAGCCCGCGCCGCGATCTCGGCCTGGATCGGGTACATGCGCCGCAGCATCGAATCCGAGGATTTTGCGCGACGCTTCCGCGTGCCCGTAGCCGTGATGGAGATCGTCGTAGGCGAGCTGATCACCCTGGCGCGCCGCGCCGACGTCGAGGCAGCGATCGCGGCCGACCTGCGGGCACTCGCCACGGTGGAGCGCGCCGAACAGTCGACCGCCAAGCTCGCCCTGATCGCGGCCACGCGCCTGAATCGGCTGAGCGGCGACCTGGGGTTCAACCTTGTCCCTCCGGCCGGCGAGCGTCCCTCGATTCAGGAGGAGGGCGGGGACAGGATCGCCTTCGCGGCCCGACCGGTCACCTACGATGCTCGGACGATCGCCCAGACGCCCACATCGTTCGGGCACACCTACATAACTGACTGGTTCCACGGCTTCTATCGCGTCGTCGAGGACAACGCTAAGAGCGCGGCTGGCGTCACGGTTGATCTCGAGCAGAATGGCCGGCTGGGCGCCATCCTGGCCGCCCTCGAAACGCGCGCGGCCTGAGCCGGCCCGGCCCTTCACAAACCGTCACGGACTTCGCGACCGGATCCCCCGACATGACCATTCGAATCACCGAGGACGACGACGAGACCGGCGGCTACGCCTTCGTCGACCTGGGGCGGCGCGCGCCCTCGCCGTTGCTGTCGTTCCGCCGCCAGGACACCGAGCCGCGCCACCTCGGAGTCGACGGCTGGCAGCCGGAAGTGGCGTGGCTTGCCCCGCTCTCGGTCGCGGAGCGGGACGGGCGCACCGTGGCGCGCTTCGGGCCAAACGTCGTCGACCGTATCGAGGAGCTGGTCCCGATCGAGATCGTCGCGCAGGACGGGACCTCGTTCGGTGTCGTCTCCTGGCCCTTCATCACGCCGGCGCCCGCCGGCTACGGTCTCCTGGTCGCCGACCCGGTCCCTCCGCCGAGTCTGACCCAGGCAATTCGACCGGCAGAGGCCGCCGCGCCGCCAGTTTCCCTACCGGAGGAACCCGCGCCGCCATCGGATCCGGAGCCTGTTGTCCCTCCGAACGCCGCACTGGAGAGCCTGCCCGCGGCCGCGATGCCGCCTGAGTCGCCACGCCGCAGAATCTGGCCGGCGCTACTAGCACTGGTGCTACTGCTCGTCGCCGTCGGAGCCGGGACCTATCACTACCTCGGCAAGAAAGCTGACATAATCGTGAGCCGTGATGGGCCTGCAACCCCGTGGCCTGCGCCTGCACCGCCTCCGGAGCCACGCCCGCCATCTACTTCGCCGCCAATGCCGGAGACGCCGCACTTCTCGGCCGCAGAGCTGCGCCAGCGCCATGTACGGCTCCTCGACGAGCGTGCCGGGGCTGCCGCCTTTGTGGCGCTCGGCGAGACGGCGATCGCCTCGAAGCAGGGCGGCGCGGCCTTCCGCGCCTTCGAGGAGGCCGATCCGGTCGCGAACGCAGATGCCGCCTGGCAGCTCGCGCGCTTCTACGACCCGCGCAACGAGGACGCCGCCTACCGCGACGCCGCCCAGCCGAACGTCGTCCGAGCCGCCTACTACTACGCGCTCTGGCGCAATCGCTCGGCCCGCCACACCGACGAACTGCGTGGCCTCTGCGAGGCGAATGCGGATCTCGCTGGTCGCGACGACCGACTGCGTACGATCTGCCGGCCATGATTCCTAACCAGTCGCTCCCGATGCCGAGAACAATCACGATGGCCCCGCAGCCCGTCCTCGGACGGTTTCCAATGAAGGCCCGAATCGCAGTCGCCGCGGCGTGGCTCTGTCTTGCCGGGGGAACGTCCCTGCAGGCCGCCGCGCCGGGGCTCGCTGTAAATGCGGCAACGGCCCGAAGCAGTGCCGTAATGGGCACGCGCATTGCGCTGCTCATCGTGCCGCAGCTCGCCGCAGCTGGTAGCCGAGCCGCGACTGCGCATTCCGACGAGGAGGCCTACCGCAAGCGCCTGCGCGAGATCGGCTTCGACGTGTGGACTCTCGGGCCCGCCGATCGCCCTCAGATGGAGCGGTCCCTACGCGAGGCCGTCGCGCGCCTGCCCGAGGATGCGCAGATCGCCGTCTTCGCCCTCGGCCCTAGCCTCGGGGGAGACGACGACGTCTACCTCCTGCCGCAGGGCAGCCCCGGCGACCTTGCGCACCGGACGAGCTTGCTCGAGAGCGAGGGGCTTCGCCTCGGCGACCTGATGCGCCACCTTGTGCGGCGCCGGCCGCGCGACCTCGTGGCCATCGTCGACGAGTGCCAGCCGGCGGCGGGCGGACGCTGCAACCTCGACATGGCAACCGGCAATTCCGGCGCGAGCATCATAGGTGCCGAGCGGGCAGCGCTGCGGGCATCAGGCGGAGCTCCGCTCGCCGGACGCCCCTCTCTGCGTGATCCGATGCTCGGCGCGATGGCTCACGAAGGTGCGAATTTTTTGCAATCCTATGGGGCGCTAAAACGAGCGCTGGCCGACAGCGACCTGGAGCCGAGGGCGAGCGGCTCTCTCTCCACCTCCTTCGCCTTCCTGCCGCAAAACTTCTTCTCGGGCCTGCGCACCGACTGCAACCGGATCGACCCCAATGCAGATCCGGCGGCGCTGCGCACCGCGCAGCTCGAAGGTGCGATCCGCGCCTGCGAGACTATGATCGCTACCTACCCATACGCGCGCAGCTTCGAGGATCGTCTCCAGGCCGGGCGCGAGCAGCGTGCGTATCAGCGGGCGGTCTCCTCTTGCGACGACAGCCTAAGTGCCGCCGCTTATGGAGCCACCTATCCAGCGGGGCGCTTCCGAACGTTCGTCGACAACTTCGTCTTCGAGTGTGGCCGAGCACGGGACCGCCAGCTGCAGGAGGAGCAGCGCCGTAGGGACGAAGCAGAGGCGCGGCGGCGGCAGGAGGAGCAAGATCGGCTTCGGCGCGAAGCTGATCGTCAGCGCGAGATTGATGCGCAGCGTCAGCGCGAAGCTGAACTGCAACGCCTGCGGGAACAAGAGGAACAGCGTCGCCGGGACGAGGAGGAGCGGCGCCGACGCGAGGCGGAGATGCAGAACCAGCGCATCACCGCCCGGAGTGCGTCCGGCTGGACCCTCAGCTATGCAAGCAATCTTCTCGAGATCAAACCTCTGGGCAACGACAACTACGACGCGCAGAAGCAGTCCTATAGCACTGTCTGGCAATCGCGCCTGCACGGCGAACAGGTGCTGATGTACGTTCAGGTCAGCCCGAACGGGCGATGTGGCGATGCTCGTCAGTATATATCAGAGCAGATTCGCCCTCGTCGCGAGCGGATTACGCGTGCACAAGAGGTTAATACTGCGCCCACGCGCTGGGGGTTCGTCCTAGAAGGTCAGGGAACGGCCCGCGGGCAAGGCATGTTCGACGATCGGACATTCATGGATTTCGTGTCGATCCGGCGGGACGACCGGAGCACCATCACGCATATCGGCGGTCGGTTCCCGCAAGAGTACAGCGACATGTATCGTGCCGAGCTGCTTAAGATGATGAACTCGATGAATTTGCCAAATGCGGACATCTTCACGCACCGGTGTAGCTAAGGCTCCCGCACTTTTGCGATCCACTTGCTGTCGGGAGCACGACCATGTCTCAGCACCGCCTGAACGTAGTGGATCTCGCCCTTTTGCTTATCTGCGCTGCTAGCCTAGGCTTAGGGGAGGCTGCATGGGCGGATGCGGCTCAGGACTGCCGGTCCGGAACGCCCGATAGCCGCGTCGTGGGCTGTTCGGCTCTGCTCGCGGAAGCGCGCACGCCTCGTCAGCAGGCGATAGCGCTCGACGGACGATGCAAGGCAAACAACGATCGCTCTGCATTCCTGGAGGGAATTTCAGACTGCACGAGCGCCATTCGGGCGGACGACGATTACCCTTACAGCTACTTTAATCGCGGGATCGCTCAGGCTGGACTGAATAACCATACCGCTGCCATCGCAGACTTCAGCCGAGCCCACAATCTGCGGCCAAACTTCGCTTGGATACTTGTTAATCGAGCAAAGTCACACGCCAGCCTCAGAAACACTGAAGCTGCGATCCGTGACTACGAGGAGGCGCTGCGCCTCAAACCGGACAATGAGGAAGCCAAGGTCAATCTGGCGTTACTTCGCAGCGGCGGCACCATCAATCCGAGTGCAATGTCCATTGTGCCTCCTGCAAACTCCCTCTGTGGCAGCGTCGGCTGCAATTGATGGCGCTCGGCGCGAGCTGCCCGATCAGCAGCGCGGTGACCTGCTCGCAATGCGCGTCGACATTCCAGTCGTGGTCCATGGCAACAGGCGGCAAGTAACGTGTTCGCAGAGCTCGCGGCGCGAGGACATGAAATCAGTCCCATCCCCGCGCAGAGCCCTCTAGCCGGCCACCCAGGCGCGATCCGCATCGAGGATGACGGCAGCTTCGTCGGAGCTCACGACCCGCGGAGTGATGGCTTGGCCCTAGGCCTCTGACGCCGGGCGGTGCAAGCCCATCACTCACTGCGCTTGCACGTTGCACCAGCACGGGAGGGTTACGATGCTCAGGGTACGCTGCACGTGTGGATATTCGAGCACCAGCCGGCGCTCCTTTCTCCAGGGCCTCACCGCGGTCGGGATGGCTGCCGTCGGTGGGCTTGGTGCTCTCGGCATCGTTTCAGCTCCAACCTCGGCAAATGCGCAGGGTGGCGGCGCTGCGGACAGCGAGATCGAGCTTTTGGTGAGAAATGTCCGCATCGCCGATGGCAGGCCGCTGGTGGATCTCGCTATCAGCAAAGGGCGGTTCGTTGCCGTGCAGCCAAACCTCGCCGCCACGGCACCGCGCGTGATCGATGCCGAAGGTTAAGTGGACGCCGCCGTCAAGCTCCTGAGCGCTGCAGCAACGTCTTCTTAACCTTTCCGCCCCGACATCCGGTCGAACGTTCGCCTGACGAGCGATCACTGGCGCCAGCTCACAACCATTGATGGGAAGGCCGCCCTCCCAGCCAAGATGATGCCGAGGAATTCTTGTAACGTTTTTCCTGCTTTCTCTCTTATAGGAATTTCGTTACACGTTTTTTCTGCCTACATGTACCGCCCCTGGAGAGCGACTCTCCTGCTCATGGTTGTGCCCGGATGTCGATCTCGATGATCCCGCGAGCTTTCTTGGACGGCTCGACCTTGGAGTCCATGACCCCAGCGTCGGTGAGGCGCTCCGCACCTGCCCTGCACGCGATCTCATTGCCGCGACCTTCGGGGTGGCAAGCAGAGATGTTCCTGGCGGCTTCCTCCGAGCAATCCTGCGCATCCGTGAGGGAGATTCGCCTCCGCCGGGCGTCGATCCCTTCGCGGAGCCTCGTAGCTACCGGCAGCTTTGGGAGATCTTCACCACCGAGCCTCATGGCACGAAGGCCAAAGCGCTGCGCTACTGCGGCCACCTCACGTCGGCGCTCATCAGGGCCGTGGATCTCCTCGATCCGGTGCTCGTGCGTGCGGAGATCCTCAGGCACGTATCCACTCCAGAGCGCGTAAGAAGGGCCAACGCGCTTCTGAACCTTCTGCGCACATCCATTTCGGCCGCGACTGATGAAGACCTCTCCCGAGCGCTGCAAGCCTCGCTCGCCAGCGGGACGCCGCTTGAGCATTTCGCCCGCAAGGCGGTCGAGAAGGCAGATCGCTTCCCCCCGCCCCCGCTGCGGCCTGCTGAGGATGTGCGGCCCCTCACGAGTGCGCCTGCCCTCATCGCCTTCGGCGCCGAGATGCACAACTGCGTCGCCTCGAAAATCGGGGAGATCCTGCTCGGGGTGTCCTACGTCTATCGGGTCGAGCACCGACACTCGGACGGTGCCCTGACGGTCTTGGCCGTCGAACTCGCGCCACTCAGCAACGGCTCCTGGGCGGTCAAGGAGATCAAGCTCGCTCGGAACCGCCGCCCGTCCAACACGGTCCTTCATGCCGCTCTCCGTCGCCTCCATGCTCTCGGCGCTGTCTCCCACGGCTCGGCCTCAGAGCACAGCAGAGCGCTTGCGGATCTCCTCGGTGTCTGGCGTTGGGAGACCTTCGACCTCTCACGTCTGGAGGACTGTCTGGCTGAGGCGGAGCAAGGCGCGTGATGCATCACGTCGTCGTTGGACCCGACGAATTGGCGCGCGAAGCTGTTCGCCATGCGGGCGAGATGACAGGCAGATGCATCAAGCGCCAGCGCCTTGCGGGGGAGATCCGCGCTCACGGCGCATCGAGACATGTCGCCGGACGGCGACACCTGCTTCGTGTGCTCGCCCTGCTGGTCCGGTAGTTCTCCGGTGGCAGTGGTTCTCGTCCTCCTTCGTGAGGCTCTCCGGCACGCCGAACGGCAAGTTGCTGGCCTGTCCGAGGGGGTTCTTCGGGCAGCGCTCTTTGCGGCGATGATCGCTCTCGCGTGCCTCAATCCCACGATATTCGCGATCCTGATGTGGGCCGCAGTGCTGCGGTACGTGCCGATGGCCCTCAGGAGTGGGGCAGAAGAAGATCTCCTTCGCGACGCTCATCGGTTTGCAGCCGAAGCGGCGAGCCGCGCTCAGGCGGATTTAAAAGTCGCCCGAGAGCGCATCAAGCGCCTCGAACGCGACCTCGCCGTCGCTCGGCAAGCGGCTGAACGCGGCGGCAGTGCAAAGATCGACCCAATCTTCTACGCGGTGGGCCTCCACGAAGGAGCACCGGACTTTCTGATTGAGAGCGCACGTCGTGCGTACCGGCTCCGGCTGCACCCTGATCGCCATCCTGCAGCCCATAAGATGAAGGCGCATGAGCAGTTTGTGGCCGCCGAAGCTAAATTTGAAGTCATCTACGCACGTCGTGGGATGCGGGGATGATCCGAGTCGCGACATTCAGTTTCTAAATACCTTCATGAGCAAGAGTCCCCCAAAACTCTCGCAAGATCTTTTGCAGCTTCTCCCAGCGCTGCTCGGTCTTCCAGTTGTGCCTCCGCCGACGCCGCATGTTGTTGAGTGCTGGGGCTTGAGCCGAACATGCATCGGGGATCAGCGCTTCGAAGTGGAACTTCGTGAGCGTACATCCTGGATCAGATGCAATTGCATCGGCTACACAGAAATCAGCGGCATTTACGAGCCCGAATATGGCCTCACAGGCCGGCGCTTCGCGTTCGAAGATCCTGATGAGGCGGTGGTCTTCAAGCTCACTTTTGCTGTTCGGCTTTAAGCTTGTCGGCCCGCCTTGGTTCAACCTGTCCCGAGATCGTGTTTCGCTTGTGAGGACGTGCGGAGGCGTTTAGCAACGTTCAACTGTGAAAGGCTAATCCGAGAGCGCCATCACAATGTGCAACGAACTCGGGGTACCTCAACTATTTTTTAAGATTTTTGCTTAGGATACTCGACAATCATCACACGGAGCATATCTTTTATGGTAGCGGCCTCGCAGGGATGTGGGACGCCAGATTCATCTCGGGATTATCTCATCCATGAAGCGCAAAAGCGCGCGACCCGTTGTGGTCGAAGTCAAACGTACCCGATCCTCTGCATCCGCTCTCGCCGACGCCTTCGGGCGCGGCCGATCCGCCAAGAACCTTTGGCAGGGCGTGCCGCTTCGGGTGGAGGCGCCGACCTCGCCTCGACGCGAGCCGGAGCAGCCAGTCACCTCCCTCCAGAAGGCCGAACTTGCTGCGCAGCCTGCTCCGCGGGTTCTGCCCAGCCTCGTGCCGATGTTCGTGCCAAGCGAGCCCGAGCCGCAGGAAGACGCTGCTGAATCGATCCGCGTTGCTCGCAAGCCGAGAGCCGAGCGGAAACCGCGGACTGCGCGGACCGTGCCGAAGCCTGTCAGCGCTACCGTAGGGTTGAAGACAGTCGCGGAGACGAGAGTAGCAGTTCCTGCTGCTGCCGAGCCGCAAGCGGTCAGCGTGCCGCTGCTAACCCCTCCCGCACCCGCTGCGCAGCCTCATACAGTTCGTCGCGAGCGTATTCAGCACCATCCCGAGTTGCGCCGGGGCGAGCGCTGGAAGCGGCGGCTGCCGCGCGCCTGCTGGTGAACTTGTGCTTGCCGGTCATAGCCGCCGATTGTCTATGACCGGCAGCACCTGTCTGCCTCAGCCGGAGGGGTCGAGGCTCCGCCGCTGCGAGCGACACAGAAGGTTGTGACCCACGAGAGACCAGCCTTGCGCTACCGCCGAGTAGATTGGCCCCGTGACCGCAATGGCTGTGCCAACCCAGTTGAAACCGGAGCGTCCCCAATTTTAATATCTAGCACCTGTAATCTCGGTCACATCTCGGCCACAATAAACTCATTCTCTCTCAGATACCTCTTTAGATCTAGTGCGCGAGAGACATCGCGCGAGATCGGTTGAGGTGTAGACTGCTCTGAACGTGACTTCGCTCACGATGATGCCGCTCGCGAGCGCGTAAAAGGAGCGTGCAAGAGAATAAGCTTGGCTGAGGCATCTGGGTGGGACGTGGTCCGGAAGGCTCCCAAGCCTAAGTGTCGCAGATCACTAGCAAAAACGGGCGGCTCCACCAAAATATTCATATGCATGGATGGAAGTTTGGATCAGCTTGGTTGGGGGTAGTTAGGGTGCGTTGAGATGTTGTACGTGATGCGAGACGCGCATTGCGCCATGTTGTCCTCAGCCCGAACGTGGGCCGCAGCGACGCGGCTGGCTTGTGAGAATCCGTTCAACCCACTCGCCTATCTGCCGCAGAGCCGCGCCCTGGCAGCCTCCTGCGAGATGTTCGAGCGCGTCACGCGCACCTATGCGAAGCCCGCCTTCAACCTGTCCGTGCCGGAGCGCGTTGTCTGGGAGCGCCCCTTCTGCCGCGTGATCGCCTTCGGAGAGCCCTCGGACAGGCCCAAGCTCCTCATTGTGGCGCCCATGTCGGGCCACTTCGCCACGCTCCTGCGCGGGACCGTGGCGGCCTTCCTCGACACCCATCAGGTCTTCATCACCGACTGGGCTGACGCCAAGCAGGTGCCATTCGCGGCCGGACACTTCGACCTGCATGACTATGTGGACTACTGCCTGTCCATGTTCGCGGTGCTCGGTCCAGACCTGCACGTCATGGCGGTCTGCCAGCCATCAGTCCCGGTGTTGGCTGCCGTCGCCCTGATGGAGGCTCAGGAGCACCCGCTGGTGCCATGCTCGGTAACGCTGCTGGGTGGCCCCATCGACACGCGACGTTCACCGACCGCGGTGAACAGGCTGGCACAGGAGCGCGGACTTCGCTGGTTTGAGCGGCACTGCATCCACGAAGTGCCCTGGAGCTATCCCGGCCGCGGGCGAGAGGTCTATCCGGGCTTTCTTCAGTTGGCCGGGTTCATGGGGATGAACCTAGACAGACACCTCTCCGCGCATTGGGACATGTTCGACCATCTCGTCGAGGGCGATGGCGACTCGGCGGCCAAGCACCGGGCCTTCTACGACGAGTATCTGGCGGTGATGGACCTCACGGCCGAGTTCTTCCTCCAGACGGTGCGCACGGTCTTCGTCGAGCATGCCCTGCCGCGCGGTGAGATGCGCCATCGCGGCGTGCCGGTGGACCTGAGCGCGATCCGGCGCTGCGCCCTGATGGCGGTCGAGGGCGAACTGGATGACATCTCGGGTGTCGGCCAGACCCGTGCGGCGCTCGACCTCAGCACCAACCTCCCGGACGACAGGAAGGCGTACCACCTCCAGGCTGGAGCCGGGCATTACGGCGTCTTCAACGGCTCGCGCTTCCGGGCCGAGATCGCGCCGAGGATCGCGGCCTTCATGGCAGAGCACTCACGCGAGGCGCCGCAGGATCGACAAGCAGCGCGCAACAACGTCACGACTCTCGATCCGGCACTGCTCCGAGTCACTCACGGCCGAGCCGACGAGGACCGTGACGAACCACACATGATTACCGAGCCCACCGCGTCCCAGCCCCGGCATCCGGCTGCCGAGCAAGGGCGCGAAGTGGCGTTGAACGTGATCAGGTTGCCGCGTCAGACGAGAACCTGAGAGGCACGGACGGGTGCCTCCGGGCTCACGGGCGCCTGCTCGGATGACCGAGAGAACACGAGCGCCTTCATGCGCCTGTCAAGTTCGTCGAGTCGCCGGATCAGCGGTTCGCGGCGGCGGCAGCGCTCCGCCTCAAGCTGCTGCCGGACCCGGTTCTTACCCGCCTCCGGTCCCGACTGGTCATTCAGCCGCTCGCAGGCGCTCTGGAACGCGAACTCGACATCCGCCAGCGCGGCCAGCGCATGCTGGAGATCGCCCGTGAGTTCGTCATAGGCCAGGGGGCTCAAGGCATCGCTGTGAGGCATCACGCTCCTCCAAAGCCGTTCGGTTGAGATCAGAGGCCATCGCGCGGCAGAGGGCCAGCGTTGCCGAGCGCAAGCGCCACGTCGCGAAGCATCTTCTGCGCCACTGAGGCTAAGCGCTGGCCCGAGGAGGGCTGGATAGGGCTTTTGCCGCCTCATCGGCTGCCTGCACCGCGATCTCGACGAGGACCCGGCGGTCCTGAACCATCTGCTGGAGGCTCTCGCGAAGAAGCTCGGTGGAGCAGGTTGTGAACTCCTGCACGGACGCAGCCTCGGCGATCTTGCTCATCCCGTCGAGATTTCGCAGTCCCTGCCTGTAGCTCGCCTCTCCACAGCCGCGTAGGGTGTCTTGCAGGGCTTCTGCCCAAACGACGCCGCATCGCCGGACGGCTTCCATGTTCTGCCTGGAGTGGCGAAGGAGTTCTGATCCTCCCCCGTTTTTGTGGACACGGAGGTTACGTTGCCCAGCGCTGCTCGGCCTGCTCAGGCGTACGGTACCCGAGGGCTGAGTGGAGGCGCTG
>NZ_JBAWTG010000063.1:0-28043 GCF_037106235.1 Methylobacterium nigriterrae
GCACCCGCTGAAGTGGCCCCACCCCTTCACTAAGACAGAGCACACCTTCCAGAACCTGAAGGCTGTCGTGCATTGGCTCGGAGACGCGACCGTTGTTCGCCCCGATCATGCCGAGGAAGCGAACTGAGGTGACGGGCATAGAACAAGCTGGCGGGATGTTTCCGGCTCACCACATCACTCGCCCCACAGATTGATAGCGCGAAGCTTTTCGCATCAGCCCTGCCGCGGTGGCGCTGCATAGACCCAGCCAGAGAGGGTTGTTGGCGGCGCCAGAAGCTTGATGTCGAGCCCGCAGGACGGCTTGTAGGTCTCTCCACGCACCAGACGGGTGAGGGCGGCCTCTGCCGTATCGCAGCAGCCAAGCGGCTCGTCCTCGAAAAGGATGACGAAGCGCTGCGTGTTCGCCAGGCGCATCATCTCGATGCGAAACGCACCTTGCGGCGTGTCGCAAAGCCAGAACCCGCTCATCGCGCGTTCCTCCCGTGTTTTGGGAAACCAACTCGCCAGGATGGGCGCGAGTTCGAGCGACGCGAAGATGACGACGGCCTTGCTCGACCGTCTGACCCATCACTGCGATATCCTGGAGACGGGCAACGTCAGCTGGCGGCTGAAGACCCGCGGCTGAGCGGCAGAGATCGTGGATTGCAGCCGGCCTGGTGGGTCCCTTTTGCAAGCCGATCCCGGGTCCCGATTGGACGCCGATTGACACCGAGGTGGAACTGGTGAGCCATGTTCGCCTCCCCAGGCGCTGAAGCGCTCGGCAGCCTAAGGGCGGAACGCTGCATCGTCTTCTCACCGTTCCATCCGGTACGCGGCCAGTAATCCTGATGCGGAACCCCTTACGCGCTCTTGGCGCTAGCGACACCTCGGGCTCGTGCGGACCCGCAGCTGCCGGGGTACTAGGAAGGACCCTCGAACCAGAGGGGAAGCGACCAACCTTCGTTGGTGACAGGCGTTCAGGGGCTCATCAGGGTGCTTTAGCGTCTGCCACCCAGCGCTGTGAAAGGGGATGCGAACTGGGCGTCATAGAGCCAGCGAGCAGATCATGAGGGCGATCATGCATCCGCTAGCTTGCTCTGCGTCGCTTCTAGCGTCTGTTGCTGGCAGCGCAGATCCTTCAACTCATCCAAATGGCGCCACAGCCGCTGCTTCGCTTCGGTGATGTCCGCCCCGACCGTCATCAGAGCCAGGATCGAGGTCATCTCCACCCTCGCGTACATTTCGGCCGCAGAGATCCGGCATTTCACATCGCCCAGCGCTCCGACAGGAGATTGAGGCTGAGGAGGGTCCTTGAGCCCAAGATGAAGTAACCAGCCCACCTGCACCCTTCCCCAGCCGAGGATTGCACTGAAGGCGGAAATTTTAGCCAAGCAACCCGCGCTTCGGCGGCTGGATCGTGCCGAGTTTTCCGGTGAACAGGTCAGGACGACACTGCCATGGCGTATTATCCCGCTTGTGGGCTCGCGGACCCCATTCTCATTGCTTGTCGAAACCTTAACAGGTTCAGCCAGTAAATTCGATCATCCAAAGGAGCTAGAGATTTGTCGTTCATCCTGCAGGCGAAATCGCTGCCGGAACGGACTGTCAGACGCCACGCAAAGCGGCAACTTCTCGTTAACTTGCAGGAGCGAACCTGCTCTCGACGGCGCTCCTGAAGAGCAGCCCGTCGGCCCTTTAGGGCCTGAAGAGTTTGGTGTGCTGCCACTCCCAATGCGCGCTGCCCGGCGCGCTCGGAGGGCAGGGGCATTCCGGTTCATGACGCCCAAGTCCTGGCGTCAGCTGCTGTCGCTTCGCGCGGTCGCGGTGCGGGAGAGGTACACACCTCCTCTTCAGTCAGAGTTGAAGGACAGCCCCGAGCAGCAACGGGGCGCCCAGCAAGGCAATCGCGATAGCTACGCGAATTCGGCTGAGCGTGATGCTGCGCCCGGCTCTGTTGTCGTTTGCAGCCCGTCCGAGCGTGGGCCTGAGCAGATAGCAACTCACCACGGAATCCGTGCCGCGTGGCCGGGCATGCGCGAGCCAGCGCGTCCGAGCAGTGCACATGCGGTGCCCCCCGCGTTTCCTTGTGTCGTTGAGGCCTACGCTACTCCCAGCCGTAGCCGCAGCAAGCACTCAGATGGGTGACGGGAGTGGTCGCTCAGGTATGCAGGGGCGGCCTGTCCGTTCTGGTCGCCGCGATCCGCCACCGTGGGCAGTCCGGCGAGCCGTCACGCTCGGCCAAGCCTTGCCGCTCCAAGGCCTCACACATCTGGTGCGCGATGGCTGCCCGGGCCCGCGTCGGCAGGCGAGCTCGCACGGCAATCTGGAAGGCGGTGGCGAACTCACTGGTGAGGACGTCGAGAACCCGGCGAGCGCAGGGCGAGACGGCGTGGCCCTTGACCACGTCATTGCCAAAGCCCGCAGGCCGTCCTTTTCCCACCGCTCGTGCCTCGTCTGATCCACTTCCCGTCGGCCGAGCACAGCAGCCGCAGGGGCTGTTACTCACTCGCCGGGGCTACTCAAGCCAGATCGGCGCTTCATGGTTGCCGGGCAGAGAAGAAAAACAGTCTACGAGACCAGGGCGTTTTCGGCTTCCATCGGGGTCAGAAGGGCCACACTCCCTGGGCGCCTGGAACGAACGTAGCGAGCCCTGGTTGGGCGGACAGCGACACCCGCATTCCGAGGAAGCTCATAATGGCCGGCAAGGACCTGAATGCCCTGTTCCTGCACCAGCTCAAGGATACCTACTTCGCCGAGAACGCCATCCTCAAAGCCCTGCCCAAGATGATGGAGGCGGCGCAGTCCAAGGATCTCAAGGTCGCGCTCGGCGTGCATCAGAAGGAGACCGAGGAGCAGGTGAAGCGCCTCGATCAGGTGTTCAAGAGCCTGGGCGAGAAGGCTGAAGGCGTCGAGTGCAAGGCCATCCAGGGCATCATCGCGGAAGGCCAGGAGGTCATGGACGAGTTCGGCGGCAGTGACGCGGCCGATGCCGGTATCATCGCGGCGGCCCAAGCCGTGGAGCACTACGAGATCACCCGCTACGGCACCCTGATCGCCTGGGCCAAGCAACTCGGTCAGAGCGAGGCTGAGGGGCTGCTCAAGCAGACGCTGATCGAGGAGGAGAACACGGACGGCGTGCTCTCCGATCTTGCCGAAGAGGCCATCAATCCCAAAGCGGCCTGACGCATAGCGGGAGGAGCGATCATGCGTGTTCTGGCGGTTTTGACGCTCCTCTCGGCAGTGGCTCTGCTGCCGGCGGCAGGGTTGGCGCAGGATGGCCAGCAACAACCAGCAGCGCCAGCGCCGGCGGCCACTGGCGGGTCGGGATCTGGCAAACCTGCCAACCTCTGCCAGGAGCTCGCAGCCTTCGTGCATCAGCCGGACGCGGCTGCGAAGTCGGACGCCAAACCAAAGGATCTCTCGACCGCCGTACAGGGCAAGAGCGCGGGCGAGCCTGCCTCGAAGCCGAGCGACAGCAGCGGCGCACCCCAGCAGACCTCTGGCCAGAGCGGGCAGGTCACCTCGTCCGGGCCCGGCGCGGCGGGTCCGCAGGGTGACGCGCAGAACAAGGTTGCTCCTCCTGGTTCGACGGCGACAGCCGCTGCGCCGCCCAAGGATGCTCCAGCGCCGACTGCAGCGGCTGCTCCGGCGGCGCCGAAGCCGTCGCCCGAGGCTGTTCAGCAGATCGAGACTGCTGCGGCCAGTAACGACCAGCGCGGCTGTCGCGAGGCAGCCCAGAAGATGCGACGGGCCGGCGTGGCGATGCCCGCCCCCTTGCTGGCGCTCTCCGCGATGGACCCGAAGCTGTTGGAGGCTGCGCAGCGGCCTTGACCGGCTGCGGAACAAGACGGAGCGCTGTTCTGCCTGAACGACGGCTCAGGTTCCTGCGTTGTCATGGCGGGCTTTCGCCGAGATCTCCCACCATGCTCCGCTATGTTCTCGTTCTCGCGCTTCTGTCCGCGCCGGGGCCGGCGCTTGCGCGTCCCGTGCAGGCTCCGCCGAAGGTCGTCAAAGTGGCGGCCGCTCCCATGCCGGCACCTGTCTGCACGCATGTCCGCCAGAAGTCTTTTCGTCAGACGGAGGGCTGGTCCGTGAAAACCGTCTCGCTCGCCTGCAAGGCAGTGACAGCGGCGGTCAGCCATCCCGGGGGCAAGAGCTTCACGAGCTTGCGCTCAGGCGCCAGCCGCGGATCGAGATAGCCGCGGTCGGTGCGGCCGTCCCAACTGACAGAGTGGGCGTTATGGACCCATCCACTTCGCGGAAGTGGAGTTATGGGACGGGCTCCTCGGTGAAAGCAGCCTAGAGGCAGGGTCACTGACCGCGACGCCGCATCGGGGGTGAAGCAGGTGCGGCGGGTTGCCTTCCACCCCGCCGTGAGCGCCAGTGCATGAGGCGGCGGGGATTAAATTCTTGCAGTGCGGCCTCAATGCGCGTCAAGACAGAATAACAGCCTCAGTGATCTACATCACACTTCAGAATATGAATTCATTATCATTAGAAATCCGTCCTCATTTGGGCGTATAATTTATAGGATCGATATATACTCTCCGATCTTAGCTATAGGAGTTGTCGATGCGCGCGCTAAGCTTGCTCGCCGCGGCCTTCGTGCTGGCCGCCGCTGCATTCTGGGTAACGATGTTGACGACGCCGCCGAAGTCGGATGCGGCTCTTCGCTCCGGGATCAACATTCAAGAACTGACGATCAAAGCACACCCGAACGAGGGCCAGCCTTACGACGCGTTTTAGCCCTTACATGCGCGCGAGGCCGCGCAATTCGCATAACCAGCGCCCTGCCCTTCGCGTAAGGGCCTCTATGGGGCCGGATGCTTCATGGCATCGCTGCCGTGAGCCGCGCGATGGTGCTGAGGATGATCTGCCGATCCTCGTACCACTCGTCTAGGGTCTCTTCGAGCGTCACGAGCAGGCGCCTAGCCTCAGCCGTGTCGTGCCGATCCTGAGCCAAGCGCGCGATCAGTACGACCTGATTGGTGACACGCCTCCTGCCCTCAGCAATGTGCCGGTCCGCTTGGGCAAGGCGCTCGCGCTCTTGTTGGAGGTCGGGCATGGCGAACCCTACGCTCATTTTAGGGCTTCGTCTCGCGCGCGTGAGGCCGCACGCAATTCGCAGTAGGGCCATTATAGAAACCGGCAGCGCTTGGGCCGCGCTCAGGCGTAAGGCCCCCCAAACACCCAGTACGCCAATTAGAACCGCGCGCATGACCGTCTCCTGCTGGGTCACCTCAGTAGACGATCTCAGCCCCGCCGATCCGCGGGTTGATCGCACGCATGTCATGCTCCTGTTCCGACCTCGCCGGCCCGTCACCGGCTGCAAGATTTGAGGCTGATGGTCAGTGACGAGAGGGGACCATCGAAGACGTAGTCCTCGAACGTCTCAGCTCCGCGGGTAGGAGGCGCCCATGCCACGTTGAACTGCTTCGGCTCTCCTGCCGCCGCGCTGGAGGCGCTTACGAATGGGACGGCAGGCCAGTGCTGCCGCTTCACGATAAAGTGGCCAGCTGAGCCGACGATCTCGTAGGCCTCCGGCACCCCGTTGGAGCCTGTGTCGTTGCCGCGCGTGAAACGCGCGATCCGGAACGTACGTCCGATGAGGTCGGGGCGCTGAATGGCATTGGCCATCGCGTACCGGAAATGCGTGTCCTTGACCGTCAGGACGGCCTTGTCGGCCGGGCAGCTCTTCGGCGTAGCTACGGCCCCGCTGACGCTGAGCGTTGCTCCGAGCAGGCCGATCAGAACCGCGCGCGTCATCGGCAGCAGCATGGCATAGGGCGCATACCTGTTGATGAAGTCCTGCTTGAAGTCTGCAAGCCTCGACCCGTCCGTGCCGTACCGATTGGCCGGGATCGCGTACTTCAGCGCGTCGGCATAGGTGAAGTTCGGTTGGGTTTGCGCCATAACCGGGCTCTCAGACTGACCCAGTAGAGCGGGCTATTTGCAGGAAGATGGTCGGAGCGAAAGCCCTTCAAAATCTTCGTTGAAGATATGGAAGACACCATTGACCCGCGCGCGCTCGCCGGCCGCGGAGCGCTGCTTCGGGTTGATACTCTTGATGGCCTCGGGCGTTGCCCTCTCCAGCCGCCCATAGTCGGCCGGCATGCCGTAGCGGCTGTACGTCTCTGTCAGGACGAACTTGCCGGCCTCGCCCTCAAGGAGGGCGACCACGTAGCCGTCTGACTTGAAGTCATTGACGGGCGGGCTCTCAAGACGGTCGAACCGCGTTTCTACTTTGGCGACCCGGAAGCGCTTACCCTCGAATTCGGGAAGGCCGCTTGCGATCAGCTCAAGCCCGTCAAGTTTGCAGCCAAGGCGCGCGGCGCTTGTGTCGGCCTGCGCCACGCCGCAAGCCAGAACTGCCCCGACCAGACCCACCCAGACCGCCCGCATGCTCATCCCCTGCCGCTGCCCGCGGCCTTGCGCAGGATCATCGCCGATCTTGGCCGTGCGGGCGAGAGGGCAGAGTGCGGGGACTGTGAGGGAATAGGAATTTGAACCTGCAACGGTATTAGGAAAATGGAGCGTCGACCCGAACGTCGAAATGTCCGGTGCCGGATGCTGCATCGGCCATGCTGTTGCTCACGGGAGCTGATGCCAGCAGAATCTCAATATGTGGTATTTTAACTCTTGATAGCCACAAAATCTATGGCATCCTGCGCCCGTACCGCTCGGTACGGCAGAGACGTCGCGCATGATGCCGAGACGCATGACCGCGTTGGATCACCCGATGCGAGCAGTCGCTGATAGCGCTTGAAGGTCCAAGTCGCTGAGGCTGATTGGCAGCATGCACCAGAGCTTGAAGTGCCCGGTGCGGCAAGGCTTGCCTCTAGGAGCGGGCGCCTGCTGCGGGCCAGCAGTCACAGTCCCGCATCCTCCCAACCTCACCCCTAAAGAAAAAGCCCCGGCGGAGAACCGCACGGGGCATAAGGCTTTGATATGCTTGAAGAAGATACGCCGAACGCCTCGTCCGGTCAAGCATCGTCGCGTGACGGTGCCTCGCCCCGTCTGTCTGCTTCGGGCGTTCCAGGGCTGACACCGACACAAGTCCGCTTGAAAATATGCCAGAACGGCTTCTCGAACATTTCCATCCACACGCACCTGAACGCCGACCCGAAGAAGGCTGGCAAAGCGCCTAACGAACTGGACTGGCAGCGGAAGGCTGCGTTCGGGGCCCCGCTGACGACGCCCGAGGAAGTCATCGCGCGGAAGCCGACCGAAACACGCGCACCCAGTACTGGCATCCTGTGCGGCAACCACGTCGGCATTGACCTGGATTTCCTCGTCCACGCCGACGTGGCCGAAGAGGCGTATGCCATGGCGTTCCGCCACTTCGGGGTGACGCCCTTTGTTCGCCAGGGCCAAGCCCCGAAGGTGCTACTCGTTTATCGGGCGGCCGAGCCAATTGTGAGCACGGGCCGAAAGGCCGCTGACGGCTCCGGAGACGGGGTCGATATCCTCGCCTGCGGCAAGCAGTTCGTGGCGTTCGGCATCCACCCGAAAACACGGCAGCTCTATCGGTGGATTGGCCCTAAGAACCCTCTAACCGCCTCGCCGGACGCTGCCCCTGAGATTACGCAGAAGCAGGTTGACGCCTTCCTGTTCGAGCTGAGCCGCCTGATTGAGCTCAACAAGGGCGGTAGCCGCAAAAAGGGGAAGGCTGGTGGATCACCTCAAGTCACGCGTGATCCCGTCTCGGGGCTCATCATTGATGGGCGCGAGGGGTACCTAGCGACGGTCATCTGGCGCAGTGCGTGCCAGATCGTGGACGAGGGCGAGGAGCTTACCGTCGCGAATCTCTCGGATCGTGCCTGGGCCGCATTCGCACAATCAGCCGACCTGAAGGATGGGAAGTGGACCCGTGCCTCAGCCGAGACGAAGGCCGCAGAGCTGATTGGGCGCTTGCAACGCGGGAACAAGACGATCAAGCCGGCCCCTAAGACTGTCGAGCCTTCCTACGCCGATAACCGTCGGTCCCTTGAGGAAGCTGAGGCAGCCGTGGAGCAGGTTATAGGGACGTTCTTTCGCGAGCACGTACCCGCGTTCAAGCAGCTGCGTGAAGCCCATAAGGCCGCTCTGACACTGGCTGCAGAAACCGGTGAGGAGCCACCCGAAGTGCCGGTCCCCACCTCGTGGGGCGCCCGCATCGAGACAGCTGTCGGCAAGACTGAGCGGGCGATCGTGGACGCTGTGGGCGCCGCGCAGGCCAACATCACGGTTGTTCTCACCGTGCCGGATCACCGGCTCAGTAACGAGCTCGCCAACCGCATTCGGTCGAAGACTGGCGCCGAGGCTCGTGTCTACTACGGGTACGAGCGTCCCGATCCTGAGTTGCCTGGCCAAGCTATGTGCTTGAATTTAGAGGCATTCCGCGATGCGAGGGATGCTGGTGTCTCCAAGATCGCGGGAGCCATCTGCGAGAGGCGCGTCGAGGGCAATCTGATCCTGCAATGCACGCTCATTGAGAAGTGCGGGATGCAGCGGCAGCGCGCCGCTAAGCCCCTCATCTGGATCGTGCCTCACGCGCTCCTCTACAGGCAGCGGCCCTCATACATCCCGGAGCCCGACGCCATTGTCATTGACGAGGGCTTCGTTCTGGGCGCGCTGCCCGACCAGCCGGCAATCTTCACGCTCGACGCGATGGAGGCTTGCGACTTCACCGTACAAGCCGGAGGCATCGAGCTCATCCTGGACTCGAACGATTTGGAGGTGGCCCGGGCCAGTTTCATGCGAGCGCTGCGGGCGCATGAGGGTGACGGTCCGCTCCGTCGCGAAATCCTCCTCAGGCACCGTGTCACAGCGGCTCTGGCGGCATCGGCCTACCGCTTGGAGTGGAAGCGAGCGCTGGACCCAGGGATTGCGCCCGGCATGGAGCCTGACGGGCGAAAGAAGCGGGCAGCCAAGGTGGGCTGGCACAACGCACAGGTGAAGCAGTGGGCGGCGATCTGGGCTGAGGTCGACGCATTCCTGTCCGGTGATGCCGAAAAGTCCGGACGGCTATCCCTGCGGTTCGACACGAGAGCGGGAGTGCGCCAGTTGGAGCGCCGCTCTCTCTCCATCATCCGCTCTTCCTGGTCCGCACCGACACTCTGCCTTGACGCCACCCTGCCGGAAACGCCGCTGCTCGAGGCGGTTATTGGGCATCGTGTTGAGATGCAGGCTGACATCTCGGTCCGTTGGAGCCCGCACGGCATCGTCCGGCAGATCGTCCGAGCCCCCGTGAGCAGCTCTAAGCTCGGCCTGGTTCCAGATCACAGCCGGCAGGCTGATCCTACTGTGGTTGGCGACCTGCTGCGGCTGATCCGCTTGCGCGCCGCCCTGGTCGGCCCTGATCGAGACGTGCTCGTCATCGGCCCAATGCGGCTCACCGAAAAGTTCGAAGCGGCCGGGCTACCTGAGAACGTCAGCTGTGGCCACTTCAACGCCATTGCCGGTCAGGATCGCTGGAGGAACGCGGCATCGCTGATCTGCATCGGTAGGCCGTTGCCCGGCCCGCGTGAGGTGGAAGGGAATGCCGGTGCCATTACAGGGCGCGCTCCAGAGGCGATCGAGGACAATGAGCGCGGACAATGAGCGCGGACGCTCCTGGTACGAGCCGCTCGTCGGCGGCATCCGGATGGCGACGGGCGAGGGCTATGCGGTTGACCACTACCGGCATCCCGATCCGCTCGCCGAGGCGCTCAGGTGGCAGATCTGCGAGTCCAACCTCGTGCAGGCAATCGGCCGATTGCGCGCTCAGCGTCGGGGGGCAGAAAACCCCTACTACCTGGACATCATCAACGACGTGCCGCTGCCCATCAGCGTTGACGCTGTTGAGGTCTGGGAGAGGGTCAAACCTGGCCGCTGGGCCGACATGGCGCCCGCCGGCATACTGCTAACCAGCGCAACCGACGTGTTGCGGGCTTTCCCGGGTCTGGGCCTGACCTTCAAGGCCGCCCGGGCGCTGGTTGATGACCTGAGAGTTGCCCAAACACCTAAAAGGGATTCCCTTAATGGAGTTGGGGCAACTCTCACGGAGATCAGCTACAAGCGCCGCGGGCGGTTCAAGCCCACCGCCGCAATCCTGCTCCCCAATGCCCCGAAGGATGTCAGGGCGTGGCTCGAGGAGCGCTTGGGACCGCTCGACTGGGTGCATGATCAGAACGGTCAAGCCTTTGGCTCTGCTCACAAAAGTAGGAGTGGTGCTAAGGCCAAGCCCATGGCAAAGGCGGCCGGCGAAGAGGCAGCGAGGACAGCTCCTAAACCAGCCGAAAGGCCGCACATATGCGACGCCTCCCCTGAACCAGCGCAGGGTGGAAGTGGATACCTGAAAGTGGACACTCCCGTCCAAACTGGACACCCGCGTAGCAGGGCTGCAAAGCAACGTGCCGTGCTCGCTCTGCTGCGTTCGGGCCTATCAAACCGCGAGGTAGCCCGGCGGGCCGGTGTGAGCCCGCAGACGGTCGGAAATGCCAGGCGCAAGACGGCTGCTTGAAGCGAGGCAAGCTGTCCGCGGCAGGCCAATCCGGGCCTGCCGCAAGCTCGGAAACGAGCCTACCGGAACGGCCACGCGTTCAGCGCTGGGCTCATGCTGTCTCAGCGCGTCGCGCTGGAGGTCGAGGTTCTGGTCCTGGGTGGAGACACGGGCGTAGCCGACGAGCATGTCAGGATAGTGGCCCAGCCACGTTTTCCTGTCAGTAGTTTTCCAGTCACGGTTTCCTGACACAAACGGGGCTGTTTGGGAGGGCTCGCGAGACGCTCCTCGCCGATGACAGGAAAACGGTCGTTTTTCTTACACAGCGTTGCTATGCAGTCGGCGCAGATCCTTATCCAATCTGATCGGCACTGCTACGCCAATGGTCCGGTGTCACGTAATCGCAAACGGCCAGCCCCTGCCGGCTTCCGCCAAGCGGACAGGCCTGAGCGCTTAGGTTCTCAAGACAATGCAGGCGCCACCTCCGGTGCGGATCCGGCCGCAGAGTTCGTCGGCGGCCTGCCGGCTCTGCGCCGGGATGCGGATGCGGTAGAAGGCCTGAGTGCCGCGGGTACGCAGGCGCGTGCCGATGATCATCGGACGTGCTCCGCCGATCACCTTCGCGTAGCTTGCCTGCGCTCGCGAGAAGCTCTGGAGCGCGAGGAACTTCGAGAAGTTGGCTGCGAGCTGAATGCCCCACGGTCCCCAGGGCGGGGCAACCGGCTTCTCGCTCGGACTCGCCCCTTTGTTCGGGCTGGCAGCAAAGCGATCGCCGCGCGACGGGATGCGCAAGGCTGCGGTGACCTGTAAGCAGGTTTGCTGACTCCGAACCTGCTGATCAACTCTGGGTTTCTCGGTCCTGCCGCTCTTCCGAGTTGCGTCCTCACCCCTGGATCCTTCAGTCTTCGTGGTCTGCCCGCCCGGCTTCGCGTCCTGCGCCTGGATGACCGTACTCTTACCGACTGGCTTGGCTTCTGGCAGCTTCGCCTCGCTGCTTGCTTCGCCCTCCCGCCAATCCTCGACTGACCGCCCGGTGACGGCGAGAACATAAGCGCGGGTCTCGGCCGGCAGCCCACCTGAGCCAGCGATCCAGTTGGTCACGCGAGCAGGACCACCGTTGTAGGCGGCTGCGGCCAGCCCGAGATTGCCAAAGCGGCGTTTGAGGTCGCGCAAAAGGCGCGCCGCGTGCGGGATCGCTTGTTCGGGGTCGAACGGGTCGAGAAGCCCTCGCTCCTGCGCGGTTCCGGGCATGAACTGCGCTACGCCCTGCGCGCCGACCGGGCTGACAACACTCACCCGAAAACTGCTCTCGCGCCAGATCAGG
Organism: Methylobacterium nigriterrae; assembly: GCF_037106235.1. Lineage (NCBI taxonomy): Bacteria > Pseudomonadati > Pseudomonadota > Alphaproteobacteria > Hyphomicrobiales > Methylobacteriaceae > Methylobacterium > Methylobacterium nigriterrae. The sequence continues at coordinate 11,766 of NZ_JBAWTG010000063.1, forward strand.
CGGGTCAGAAAGGGCACCGGCAGACCCTGTGCCTTGGCTGATCCATCGATCAGACGGCAGAGTGCCTGCTCTACCGTCTCAGTCGCGCCCTGAGATGGGGCGGCGGAGACAGGCGCGGCGAGGAGGAGGAGGCTGAGGAGAGCCGGATACGTGAGAAGGAGCTTCAGCAAGGGTGACGCGAGGTCGGACGAGGGACGTTGAGCGAGCGGGAGGCCGCGCATAGAGCTCCGCCTCCTACTCGGTGTGCTCTTCGGTTACGGCTTCGATGGCGCGTTCCCCGATCCCGTGTTCGCGCTTCCTGAGACTGGAAGCGAGCGCGCTTTATCGAGCAGGGTGGTGGCAGCATCCACGCAGTCCTTCAACGTTTCACGAGGACCGCATCTGACATTGATCTTCGCGTCGCCGATCTTCATGTGAAACGAGGAGCCGCCCCTCGGCGCGTCATCCGCATAGCCGTGCCGATAGCCACGCTCTCGATCCTCATTGGGGTGGTATCGCATGTCATCTTTTCTGCTGTCGCCTCGGTCGTATGATCCACCTCTGTCATCATCCCGGGATGAGCTTTGAGCGAGCGCCGGCAGGGGCAGCAAAAGAAGGCAAGCTGCAGTAATAAGGGCCTTGCTCATTTAAGTTCTCCGCAAATTGGGCCTTGGAAACTCTTGTGAGTTATCGGCAGTTTTCGCGATACCGACGGCAGTTGCCTGCCCCCTGCTCGCCGAGCTCATCTTTGTGGAGGCAGGCCTGACGCAGTTCCCGGCACATGTCGCGAGAGGGGCGGCGTCGCTCACATGTTTCGCGGTATCGCCGGCAGTTGCCTTCGCCCCGTTCACCCAAGGCGTCCTTGTTCTCGCAGGCACGCCGGAGCTGCTCACATTGACCGCCGCGACCGCCTCCGAAGCGAACACCGCCCGGTCCGATCTCGATTCCCTGCGAGAAGGCTGAAATCGGCGAGATGAAGAGTGCCGCTGCAGCAGCAATGCCGAGTGCATACGAGCGCATGACGTCGCCTCCTGTTTTGTGAAGGACGCAACAAGGGGCTTGCGGAAAGGGTTCCGGCGCGTGCTCCTGGAGGCTGCCTACTCCCGCCGGCCGGTCCTCTATGATTGTACTGGGTCGCGCCTCTCGTTGGCGAAAGAGCAGTTTCCGGAAACTTCAAAAAGGCTCGAATTCTGTTCCATACACCCGCAGGCATCAAATCCGCTTGAGCAGCTGCGCCTTCCGGCTGGCGTTACCGTAGTCCGCCCATAATCGATCGCAGGTCGGCTGAGGAGTCTGACGCAGCTGATCGAGAGTGTTGGCAATGTCCTGCTTGAGTGGTGTTGCGGCCGGTGAACTCTGCCCACTGCGCCCTCCTTAGTCGTACGCACTCCCACCCGTGAAGCTGAAGGAGCGGGTGACGGTCGGCTCGACGGTTCCAGCAAACGTGACCTTCGAGCCGTTGCCCTCGACCATCGTGACCGAGAACCCGCGCCTGAAGGGCTACAGCTATTTCTCGTCGGACAGCGGCACCTACATAGTTGATTCCGGCTCGCGCCGCGTGATCGCCACCATCGACTGAGATCAAGCGGGCTGCCGGCCACGGCTGGCAGCCCCTCTGTCTCTTGAGCAGGACTGCCGCTTGCTCGGCTAAGCCGAGATCCGGGCCGCAGGCATATCCAGGGATTGGGCCAGGAACGCCCGCGCGCGGCTGACCCGGCTCTTCATCGTGCCCACCTGGCTGCCTGTTACCTCGGCGGCGGCCTCGTAGGTCAGGCCTTGCGCGCCCACCAGCAGCAGAGCCTCGCGCTGAAGCGGGGGAAGCTGCTCGAGCACGGCCCAGACCTTCTGCAGCTCGATGCCGTGCTCCTGGGCAGCCGGTGTGGTCAGCTGTCCCGCCATCACGCCATCCCCATCCTCCACCTCACGCTTGCGCTTGCGGCAGTCGGTATAGAACTGGTTGCGCAGGATCGTGCAGAGCCACGCCTTGAGGTTGGAGTCGGGCCGGAAGCGATGCTGGTTGGCCCAGGCCTTGAGCAGCGTCTCCTGAACGAGATCGTCGGCCCGCACCTCGTTCACCGTCAGGGACATCGCGAAGGCGCGCAGGCTCGGCAATGCGGCGAGGAGATCGTCACGGAACCTCGCGTCGGTCGTTGCGCCCTGGCTGACCAGAACCGCATCGAGCCGCTCGATCAGCGAGCAGAGGTGCGAGGGCTGCGCCTCAACCACCATCGCGGCGTAGAAGCCCCGCAGTTGCACGCCGAGATAATTGCGCAAGGCTGCCGGTAGACGAGGCCGTTGGTCGAGCGTCCCGTCATTCGGAGACGCCGTGCCCTGGTGGCTCGCGTGGCTCAGGTTGCGTTTGCGGACCCACATCATCCAGCAAAGCTCATACAGGACGATGGTTCCATGCCCGGTTTCGCGAGATCGCGGACCGTGACATTGCCGTCACTGCAACCCTTAGGACCTGATCGGCGTAACCCCGGCCATGGCGCGGATCGTGACGTACAAGGTCTTTGACCGATCTGACGGGCGGTTCGATGTCGTGGTGGTCCTCGGCACAGGCTCGCTGCATCAGCGGGCCGGGTTCATGACCTTGGCCGAGGCCGAGGAGTGGATCGACGGCCTGCGGGTGCTCATGGCCGCCTGCGGCGCGCCCGTGATCGCGTGGACCGGCGCAGCGTCAATGGAGGGTGCTGCGCGCTCCCGTGAGGCACGCAGTGGAGCACGTCCAGCTCGCGCCGCTCGATCTCAGCCTCGGCAGCGGCGCGAGCCTGTGCCTCAGACGGGTACGGCCTGTCGGAGCGACGAAACTGCTGGCCGCGGCCGCGAGAAGTCCAAGTGACAACGAGAACGGCTTCGAGTTCAGGTCAGCCAACCGGACTTGGCTGACCTGATCGGGATCTCGCTGGTGCACGTCGCCGGCAAACCCGAAGCCCTTGCGCAGCCACAGCATGGCCTCGAAGCCCTGGATGGTGCGCCGCGCCGTGCTGAACGACCGGAAGCTGCCGACCCGCGGCATGTTCTTCTTCAGCCGGAAGTGGTCGCTCTCGATGCCCTGCTGCAGGTGTTTGGTCACGTAGTGGATAGGCGTGCGCGCCAGTGCAGGGCACACGCAGGTTCCAGTAAGTAAGCTCCCGGGGGCGCCGCGCAGGCCTACTCCAAACCACAGAGACATCCAGCTCGAACGGGTGTCCAGTGGGCCTGGAACGGTCCATATGAGCAAGCCGCATCGGACCGAGGGCGCTCTCAAAACTTGCCCGCTGAAATGTCGTCCGAAGTGGCGATAGCCTGTAGAGTGAAATAAATAGTGTATCGGTTCGGTTTCGGCTCTGGACGATTTTAGCCTCGTCTATAACCATGGCTCAGAGGGGGGCGAGGAGGCAAGGCTATGGTTACGACAGCAACGATCAACGGCCAGAATGGTAGTAATTGGCAAGTAACCCTTCCTGACGGAGTTACACTCTCGCAGAGCGGTGTGACGACTGGGCCCTACTTCCTCGACGCCGCACATCCTGTCCTTACTTTTAACTACAAGTACGATCTTTCAGCGGTGTTCGGGCCGACTCTCGCGCATGGGATTGCATCTATCGAATTCAAAGATCTGGTCGGAGGCGGCGAGAACAACGACCAAGGCAACGGCTTGCGCGGACAAATCGCCATCAACATTGTCAACGATCTAGGAGTGCCGTTGGGGACCAGCACCGGTGAACCGTTCCTGATCTATCTCGGAGACCTGCAGTCGGACTCAGAGAATACCCCCAATATATCCCACCCTCTCTACGCTCACTTCCACGGTGTCGGGACGAGCTATGGTAGTCTAAAGGCTAGCTCCGGAACCTTCTCTGGTGCAGGCACCCCGGGAGCACCCGACAAGATTGATCTAACCGGCATCGTCGCGGCCGGCACCACCGCCAGCATCGGTCCCTTCACCCTGCATGAGCGCGACCAGGCAAACAGCGACGATAGCTTCTCGCTGAACTTTTTCCCGACCATAGACACGATCAGTCCCGGAGACTTCGCGAAGTTGCAGGCGCAATGGGATGCGCTGCATCCGCCAGTCTACTCCATTGCCAACGCGGCCGACGTGTTCGAGGGCAGCAAGCTTATTTTCACGGTCAAGGGCACCAACGCAGTCAGCCAAGATGTCACGATTACCACCGACCACGGCAACGTCACGGTCAAGGCCGGCCAGACCACTGGCACTCTCGAGGTGCAGACCCAGGACAACACAACCTTTGGGCCCAATCCGGACGTGACCGTCACCTTAACAGGTACAGTTGTCGGCGCAATTGACCCAGCGGCTAAGACGGCTATCGGCCACGTCAAAGACAATGATATCGCGACCCCGCCTGAGCATCTGAACCCAGTGTACCGTTTTTTCGACTCCGCAACGCAGGACCATTTCTACACAACGAGCGCAGCCGAGAAGGATGTTATTCTGAAGACGCTGCCTACGTACCACTATGAGGGTGCACAGTGGGATACTCCGGACAAGGGGGCTGGCACCATCGACGTGTTCCGCTTCTTTGACAGCACTCACAACAGCCACTTCTTCACTACCAGCGTCGCCGAACGCGACTTCGTCATCCAGACACAGCCCAACTATCACTTTGAGGGGGTAGCGTTTGAGGCCTACGCAAATGCGAGTGCTGCGGGCTCCGGAGCGCTGACGCTGGAGCGGTTCTTCAACACGAACACGGGGCTGCACCACTACTCGGCCAGCGCCAGCGAAACAAACGGCATCAAACAGGGCGCAGCAGGTCCCGGCTGGATCGACGAGGGCCCGGGCTTCATCGTGCACGTGCCGACCGATGGCATGCTGAACGCCTGAGCGGACATCTGTCCTGCAGCTTCGGGTATGGGCTGAGTACTGGCTCATGCCCGAACCTACTGGATGGCATGCTCCATAACGCCCAATCCGCGAAGGCAGGCGCGATGGCTGGGCGAACTACACGTACTCACGCGCAGGGCAGACCTCGCGCGGGAACGGCCCTCAAGCCACGGTGCCGAGCGATGAGGCCGGCTAATGCTCGATGATGTCGCGGAACGGGTCCAACCTGTCGTCCAGGCTCGTGAGGCGGTCGGCACGGCTCGGCTCGACAAGCACCAGGGCCACCAGGAGGAACAGCACGGCAACGACGAGAAGGGCCATCGGGACGAACTCCTCAGCAGCTCAGAGGACACGCCTCACAGGGTTTTCGACTGGTAGGCAGGCCGGCGAACCGGAAGCAGCCACCAGCGGCTTGACCGTGATTGAGCCGGGGCAACAGGCGGGGCTGCGACCTGCCGGGCCAGAGCGGCGCGATGATCCTGCATCAGCTGCAGGGTACGCCGCATCGCCTTGAGGATGATGTGCGCGCTCATCAGCCGGTGCCCCTCAGAGGCAGCGGCTTGGCTGATCGCGCGCACGCGCTCCTCGGCCTGTGCGAGGAGAGCGGCGCCCTCCTCAAGGCAGTGGTCCACTTCCGCAAGTGCGTGCAGCTGACCTGGCGGCGTGGTCATGACAAGTGCCCCCTTCCGGACGGCAGAGGCTGGCTACGGGCAGATGCCGAAGGCGCCGCAATGATCCGGTGCGGCTCTGTCGGCGTGGCTCGACGGCGGTGCGACCGCAGCGTGAGAGGTCGGTGGATCGGTGAGGATCGTTGCCCAGAACGCACCAGCAGCCAGCACGAAGGCTGCGGCGCACAAGCTTAGCGCACGCATCTCGCAGCTCCTGACTTCACTGAGACGGGACTCTACTTAGGTCATGCGCAGAATCAACACTCTAAGTTAGTTTTTTGCCAGTAAGATGGCGTACACAATAGTACGGATCTGCAGAGCCACAGCAATGTTTGGGGCGTGATATTCTCGTGGCCTCCGCACATTCTTACGTCTGCCACTTCGGCTCTCACTTGATCGGCAGAGCCAATCTGGCGTGGGCTGGGCTTGAGAGCTCCAAACTCTGGAAGAATGGCGCGAGCAACGACAGCATATGCCGGGACCGTACACCGAGGGACCCTCATGCGGCTCGCTTCGGCTGCACCTTGAGGCGTCCGGTTCCTACGGCTTGCCAGTCCCGGCCGCGGCACACAGCATCCTCGTGCGCCCTGAAGCGACACAGGGTGGCAGGCACCGGCCGCGCCCGTGTTCTCCCAAGGTCGCGGTGTTGCGGTTGGTGCCCCCGCCTCCGAGGTCTCCTGCATCTCGAAGCGTCCGTTTCCCATAAACGGCCCTGCGTGAGCTGGGCGGCTCCATAACGCTCAATCCGTGCGAATGGGCCGGGATCGCACGGCATTTTGATTTCCAGACACCCAAACCTAACAGGTTTAAGTGCCTGGAAAACCGTCGTTTTCCAGGCATGGCGTTTTGCGCCGTTTGGAACGGTCCATTGGAGCAAGCCCCATTGGAACGCTGGCAAAGGCGGGTAGGCCGCCGCGATGCCCGGCGCTTGCATCGTTGAGTGGGTCGATCGCGTTCTGTTCGTCACAGGGCGGTTCAGATCCATGGTGGTGTCCGGTCAAGACAGGTTGCAGCGCTTGGCCCTCATGATCGCGGAGGCCGAGCGCGAGCACCGCGTGCAGCTTGCCATCCTCACTTACCTGCTGAGCCGGGGGGACAGCGCCGAGGACCCGAAGATGAAGCTCTCCGTTCTCGACGAACTGCTCGACCACCTGCGTGAGCGCCAGCAGCACCTCCAGGCGGGCGGCATGGAACACTGATCACCTGTCGGGGCGGCGCATATTGCGGAGGTCGAGCGGCGGCTATGGCGCTATTTTTCGAACCGCTGACGATTGCATGAGGGTTCATGCCTAAAGCCGCCCGTTGCAGAGCCTTCCTGATCACTGTCATTCAGCGCCACGAGGAGCGCAGAACCTACGCGGTCATGAAGGCGACCGCAGAGGAAGCACTGGAGACCGTCCGCTCGATGTCGGTTCTGGGCACGAGGGCCTATCTTGTTGGCGCCTTATCTCGGGATACGGTGCGCCAGCTCAAGCTCAAATGCGATGACGTGCGGTTCGTCTGAGCCAGTGCGATCCAGCCCGAGGAGAGAAGGCAGCAGCTTCGATAACGCCCAACCCGCGTGTGGTGTCTGCAGACCATGCCCGGCTTAGATCCGTCTCAGAGCAGCCAGTTGGGCTTTCTGTTCCGCACCTGGAAGCTCGCCACCTCCTCGCGCGCCTGCGCGAGGTTGCCCCGCAGCTTCGCCGTCTCGTCCCGGATCGACAGCGTCAGCAGATCCAACTGGTCGAGCAGCACCTGTGTCTCAGGCGAGATCGCCGGCGGCCCTGGACGAGATGGCTTCTGCGCCCTCCTGACCCGCTCCAGAAATGGCACCTCTATCAGGAGCAGATCGGCCCCATCGCAGATCTCGAGGCTGCAGGCGCTCGGGTCGTGCCCCTCCGCGATCAGCTCGGCTGCCAGCTTCGGGATACTCGCACAGGCATCCAGGTAGGCCGCCTCCAGGCTCGGGTACGCGGTGCCGATCTCGTCCCGCTCCAGACCCTCTGCCGTGCGAAGATGCGTGTAGAAGTGGGTCATCGCGTTCGCTGCCGTCGGCCGGTACGAGCCCGGCGGATGCATGGTGCGGCGGCGGCTCGCCCCAAGGCAAGACGCAGCTGCCGCCGTTCTCTCATGCGCCGCCCTGCTCCAGGTTCAGGTAGGCCGGGTCAAACTCGGCAAGACGCGCGAGAGCCGGCCAGTCTTCGATGGCCAGCCTGCCGCTGTGAAGCGTGATCAGCCCCTGCGTCGCAGGTCCTGCAGCATTCGGTTCACGTGCACGTTCGACAAGCCCGTTGCATCGCCGAGATCCTGCTGCGTGACCGGGAACGTGTAGCGATGCTCCTGGGCCAGCCCCACCGCCTGCAGCTTCAGGTACAGCTCGCACAACATGTGGGCGAGGTGCTCGGAAGCGGTGCGGCGGCCGAGCCCCAGCATCCACTCGCGGAAGATGCCGGCATCGATCAGCGTGGCGCGCCAGAACAGGGCTGCGATGTTGGGAAAGCGCGCGGTCAGCTCGCGCAGGCTCTCGTGCGGGACGAAGGCGAGCGTCGTGTGCGTGAGCGTGCAGAAGCTGTGGTCCAGAACCGGCACGTGCAGGCTTTGCAGATCGGGCAGATCGCCCGGTACATGGAAGGCGAAGATCTGCCGGCGGCCCTGGCTGATGATCTTGTAGCTGCAGACCCAGCCGTCGAGGACGAGGAAGCAGTGCGAGGGCCGCTCCCCTTCGCGCACGATCTCCTGTCGCGGCTCGAGAACCCGCACCGTGGCGGGCAGGCGCTCGATGGCCTGCCGCTCTTCCGGCGAGAGGGGGCCGATGCTCCCGAGCTTGCGCAGGAGCACTGTCAGTGAGTAGTCGGCGGTCACACTCATGGGTACTCACGCAACGGCACGGGGACGCGCCGCGTCCAGCCGCTGGCACTTGCGCCGACGAAGCCGACGCGAGTGTAAGATAGATTGCACACAAGCAGGTGCACAATTAACTTGGATCAGCCCGCCGATCATTTTGTCGAGTTTGCGCACCGAGCCGGACTGGCAACAGGAGTTCGAGCATCTGCTCCGGGCTGACCGGCTCCTGGCAGACTGGCAGCGGCGCGTAGCCGATCAGATCCTGTGCATTGAGGAGATGACAGCCAAGGGGTTCGACACCGCCCTCGCGGAGAGCCTGCTGCGCACGATGATGCAGACACTGGAGGCCGGCCACTGGCACCGGCAGCTCATCGTGGAGGCACTGACGCGCTGCGCCGAAGCTCCCGGTGCACGCCGGTCCTTAGTGAACAGGGCTCCATAACGCCCAATCCGCGACAGCGCGGGCAGGCCCCGTAGCCAGTGGCGGTCTCAGAAACAGCCGGCTATCGAGACAGTCTCATTCGCACAGGCCGTTTCTTGGACGAGCCGCGCTTCCTGGCCGGCGAGGCGACACGAGCGCTCTGAACACTACCGCACGGTCTTTGACGCACAACTCAGGGTGCCTCTAAGCCTGCTTCTCAAAACAGGCGCAGGGAGGAAACAAGCATGTGTCCCGCTGGGGCTTGCGGCTCTGCCGTGGGCCAGCTCGCCTATTCCGATCCGGTCCTGAGCCGTCGTCCGCACGGCCTGCGATGCCGGGCTGCCAACGACAACCACTCCGACATGGCTCAAGCCTGCGCTGCCACGCTTATGGTAGCAGGCGTGATGCTGGTGGGCATGCTTGCCCTGTTCGGCGTGCCGATCCCGGCGTGATGCGCGCGGGTCGATTGTTGGAGCGTGACATGCCCAGCTGGAGGCCTATGGATCGCGCCCCGCACGACGGCCGCTGGATCATCGCGGTCCATCGGCACGAGCCGGATCGGCGTGCTGTCATTCGCTGGGACCCGAGCCGCCACGGTGATGCGCGGCCCTGGCATGTCGCCTTGTCAGATCTGGGTCACCCCAGCCACGCATTCACCGACTGGATGCCGTTTCCCGATCTCCCGCCCAATGAACTGGGCGCAGACGCACCTGATGAGAGGACATCATGACCGTTGCCGAGACATCCGCTCCCCTGCGCTTACATGTGCAATCCTGCAAGGAAGACCCCAGCCGCTACTGTTGGTTCATCCAGGAACGCGAGCATATCGTGCGGCAATCCTGCTACTCTCTGCCCGACGAGCACGAGGCGCTCGCTCAAGGCTGCCAAGCGCTGCAGGAGGCAGCGGCGATCTGGCGTGACAGCCACTGAATGGCCCTGCAATGGCTGACCGGAGCCTGTCGCAAGGTTTCTCGGTGCTCGATTTGCGCAGAAGTTTCGCCCTATTGAACCTTTGGTGGCTCAACCACAAGCGGGATCTGGCGGCCTCGACCATCCCTGGAGTGTCTCACCTTCCTGCCTGATCGGTGGGACTTCGGCGGGGTCGCAACGACGAAGGAGCCGCCGCCCGGCTTCCAGCCCGAGGCCGCCAGCGAGGCGATGCGGCCGACCGGCTACTGCCTGTTCCACGCCCTGCAAGCGTGACGACAGACCCCATCAGCTGCTGCGGGGCACGCAGACAGCCGATGGAGCCAGCCCGCCGACTGTGGGGGGTCGGATCAGCGGCGGCTGAGGTCAGGCTCGGCGCGAACGGTGAACGACTCCTTACCCGTCTGGAGCGAGTGCGCCAGCGTGCTAAGCTCTGCCCTATGGCAACGGACCCGACCATCGGTGATCTCTTCAAGCAGGCCCTTGTGCTGGACGCCGACGTGCACGCGGCCGTGGACGCCTACATGGCCGATGCCGAGACGGGCGTGTTCCCGGTGGGCGAGGGCTACGGCCTGGACCTTGCCGCGGCTGTGGATGCGTACGGCCCGGCGAAGCGGGCGCTGGCCGACCCGAACACCAGCGATGCGTTCAAGCGCACGATGGTGCGCACCGCGCTTTTGTTGGCCCGGCCGGACAAGGCATGAACCCGGTTGCGGCTGCGGTCATGCTGGGCATCCTGGTCGCGTGGCTGAGCGCGCTCTCCCTGATCCTCTACCTTCAGTATCGGTTCGGCCTCGCGATTTTCGCACTCGTCACCATTGCCGCCTTCGTGCGCTGGGGCAGGCTCGGCTGATCCCTGGCGAGCGCCCCGATCTCGATGGTGTCCGCCTGCGCTCGGTGCGTAGAGACCCACGATTGTGGGCACCCACTCATCCGCTAGCCTGCTCGTGCTGCCGCTGTGGCCATCAGCGGTGGCGCGGTGGCGTGATCATCAATGACATCCCGTGACCATGCCACCGCACGCCCTGCGTTGACCGGCTGCTGAAGCAGGACGGGGAGCTTAGCTCGCCTGCCCAGGCAACCGGCTTTCGCGCGCCAGTCGGCGTCAGTTGACGAACTCGGCTATAAACTCGCTGAGGCGTAATGGCTGCTGTGCGGAAGCCGACGATCCGCCGACCCGACTGGCTTTCGCTTCTATCCATTGATCCAGATCGTTGCTCGTGCTGCCTGACAGAGCTCCGATCTGTCGCTGCCCTCATATTGCGAGGGTGCGCATCGCTCATCGGCCTGAAAAACTTTGCGATAGGCCCAGCTCTGAGACTGGACTGGTGCCGTTCAGCCTTGTTCATTGGTTCTGGGAGGCACATTTTCACCTAAGCTCACGGTTGACACCAGGAGCATCGGTCGAGCCGCACTGCTCCGATGAGTCCAAGCGATGCAACTCAGTGTAGAGGCTAAGCGGATGCCTATGCGAACGCAGTCTCATGAAGAAGCTGGTTTCAGAAGGTAAGGAGTGACACGCCCATGACCACGAGCATGCTGTACGGTGGGCCCTTTCGGGACATGCGCCTCCTCCAAGAGGAGGTCAATAGGCTCGCGCAGAGCGCAGCTGCACCGCGAGCCAGCTTCCCGGCAATCAACGTCTATGCTCATCAGGACGGGATTGTCATTACAGCCGAACTGCCCGGTGTGCAGCAGGACAACCTGGAGATCACAGTGCACCGTGACACGGTAACCTTGCGCGGAGAGCGCCAGGACCAGCCGGAGGGTGCCGGAGCTTACCATCGCACAGAGCGTGGTCGGGGCAGCTTCGTTCGCACCTTCGGGCTGCCCTTTCAGGTCGATCCCGACAAAGTAGATGCAAAGCTGAGGGACGGCGTCCTGACTTTGTCCCTGCAGCGTCCCGAGCACGATAAGCCGAAGCGCATCCGCGTAAACGCAGGTTGAAGCGCAACTTCGAACTGTACGAGGCTCTCATGGCTAAAAAGACACACAGCACTACAGGACAGCAGGACCAATCGGACCAGGCTGGGCAGAAAGTGTTCGCTGAGCAGGGTGCGACAGAGCGCACGCGTTCGGGCCGAACTTTTAGGCCGCGGGTTGACATTTACGAGACGGACCGGGGGCTGGTGCTGCTGGCGGATGTGCCGGGAGTTAAGCCAGAGGGATTGACGGTTACCCTCGACAGGCGCGCCCTGAATGTTCATGCCAAAGCTGAGGAGCATGCACCCGTGGGTTACAGCCCGATCTATCAAGAGTACCAGGTTGGTGATTTCGAGTGTGACTTTACGCTGTCGGGGGACTTCGACGCCAACAAGATCGAGGCTAACCTGACGAATGGCGTACTTCGATTAACAATCCCCAGAGCTGAACAAGCTGAAGCCAGAACGATTAAAATAACAGCCGGAAGCTGAGGCTGCTCGGCCGCCTCACTTGGAAGTGGTCGCTCTCATTCGGCACTGCTCGCGCGGGGCTACTAGACACGGCTGTACGGCTGTCCCGCCAAACCCTTCTGATTTCCAGACACACAAACCTAACAGGTTTAAGTGTCTGCTAAACCGTCGGACACTGTTGGCGAATTCGCCTCAGGACCTGCCGAGGTTGCCGCCACACTCTGGGATTGGGCAGCCTGCGCTCGCAGCTCAGCCCTACAGGGGCGCCCTCGAGCCGCGGTCGAAGCGGCAATCTCGAATTCGCCAACAGCATCCCGTCGTTTTCCTGTCACAGCGTTTTGCGGCGTTTGGAACGGTCCATTGGGGCAAGCCCTATTGGAACGGCGGGGCCGCATGAGGTGAGCGAATTTCGGTTCAGCTCAGGACGAGGAACCGTTGGCCGAGGACGGCGCGCGGGTGCTCCGCTCCAGCCTACGCCCGCGCATGTAGACTTGCGGACTGCATCCCATCTCGGTGCGAAACGCGTACACGAAAGCTGACGTCGAGCCGTAGCCGAGTTCCATCGCCGCCTGCGTCACGCCCAGGCCGCCGCCCAGCAGCTCGATCGCCTTGAACATCCGCAAGCGGCGTCGCCAGGAGCGCAAGTTCATGCCCACCTCTGTCTCGAAGCGGCGGGCCAATGTCCGTCCCGACATACCGAGTTCGCGGCCCCATGCTTCTGGGCCACGTGGGTCAGCCGGCTCCGCGTAAAGGGCTTCGCACAGCGCCACCAGAGATCCCCCACGCGGCCAGGGCAATGCGCCCGGAAGGGGGTGCGCACGCCGGAGCTGATCGAGGATCAGATCGGTGACCCGGCCGGCGTATCCATCATGGTCCTCTTGTCCCTCGATTTCGGCGGCCTCGATGATGAGAGCCTGCAGCAGCGGCGAGACGCCGAACACGGTCGGGCTCTCTGGAAGGCCGCGACCGACATCGTTGGCGATCCAAAGGCTCCGAAACTCTGCCCCGAGCAACGAACCAACCCGATGCCGCACGCCGGTCGGCAGCCACACGGCCTGTTCCGGCGAGATCACAAAGGAGCGCCCTTCCACGGCGACCGTCAGCACTCCTGAGATCGCGTAGACCACTTGGTTCCAGCGATGGTCGTGGTCCGGGAAGTAGTGGCGCGCCGGGATGGACTGCGCTCGCACGGTCATGGGCTGAGGGGAAGCCACTCCGGGCGGCGCCGCGATCGTCTCCCATGTCATGGCGCCCTCCACTTTGTCCGGAATTCTACGTCGATTGGCCGATCACCGAAATACGGACAGAGGGCGCTCCGGTATGTACGGCGGACCTGACGTTCCGCTCCGCACTGCCTTGGAGATCCTATGTCACATGCCGCAGCCAGCCCGGCGCCCGCACTCGCGCCCGCTCTCCCGGCGCGATCCGGAATGGGCAATGTTGTGCGGCTGGCCGTCGCGCAGGCGCTGGCTGGCGCGAACTCGACAGTCATCTACGCAACCGGCGCGGTCGTCGGAAACATGCTCGCGCCAAGCAAGGCGCTTGCGACGCTACCCATCTCCATCTTCGTGGTGGGCATGGCAGCCTGCACCCTGCCGGCCGGCGCCATCGCCCGCCGGCACGGCCGCCGCGCCGCATTCCTGACGGGGACAGGGTGCGGGGTGCTCACTGGACTGATGGCCGCGCTGGCCGTCGTGCTGGGCTCATTCTGGCTGTTCTGCGCGGCGACGTTCTTCGGCGGTGTCTACGCCGCCGTCGTCCTCTCCTTCCGCTTCGCGGCCGCCGATGGCGTCGCGCCAGAACGGCGTCCGCGGGCGCTGTCTGCAGTCATGGCGGGCGGCGTGTTCGCCGGGGTCATCGGCCCACAGCTCGTCACCCACACGATGAACCTGTGGCCGCCCTACCTGTTCGCGGCCACCTTCCTGGCCCAAGCCGCGGTGGCCGCCATGTCGGCTCTCGTCCTGCTCGGCGTCCGGCTTCCGATGCCGACCGCCGAGGAGATGTCCGGAGGACGCCCGATCGGCGCGATTGTGCGCCAGCCCCGCTTCATCACCGCCGTGATCTGCGGGGTCGTCTCCTACCTGTTGATGAACTTCCTCATGACGGCGGCCCCCTTGGCGATGCACCTGTGCGGCCTGCCGCAGGAGGACGCGAACCTCGGGCTGCAATGGCATGTGATTGCGATGTATGCCCCGAGCTACTTCACCGGGCGGCTGATCGCGCGCTTCGGTGCGCCGCGCGTGGTGGCGATGGGGCTCGCCTTGACTGCCGCCTCGGCTGCCGTGGGGCTGGCCGGCGTGGATGCGGCACACTTCTGGCTGACCCTGATCCTGCTCGGCGTCGGCTGGAACTTCGGCTTCGTGGGCGCCTCGGCCCTCGTGCTGGAGTGCCACCGTCCCGAGGAGCGGACGCGGGTTCAGTCGCTCAACGACTTCCTCGTATTCGGGACGATGGCTGTGGGGTCATTCTCCTCCGGGAGCCTGCTGACGAGCTACGGCTGGGATGTCGTTCTCTGGGTGTCGTTCGTCCCACTCGGGGTGGCGGTCGCGGCCCTCGCCTACACGGCCCTTGGGCGAATGGTCAGACGGAGCATGCAAGAGTCCTAGACGGCCCTCAGCGGAGCGCTTGCGTTTTGACGCGCCGAGCCAGGGCGGCCGGTTCCGTAACACCCAATCAGCGACGGCGCGCCCCGATTGGGCGGTGTGGACCGTAATCCTGCTCATTGAAGTGTGCCTCAGCAGGCGTTCCGCTCTGTGGCCGCCGTGACCTGGCTCACGGTTCCACACGTCTGCTCGGGTTAGCTCCCGCCCCGCTGCATTTGAACGGATCGCCGATCCGATCGCGTGCCGCATTCTCCTGGACAGACTTCGCCCGCCGGACATCCCGGTGGGCTTTTTGCTGAATGCGGCCGATTGGGACAGATCCGCCGCAGCGACTACCGAAGATTTCATTGTGATGCGGATCACAGTACCTGCCGAAGATCCATGCTTTTTACCGCCTCGACTGCTGAGGCACCGGTGAACTCCGGAACAATCTGGGCGGTCTGCAATCATCCTTTTCGCAACCAAGTTGTTACCAAAACACAATGCAGTATTTTGGCAACAACTCGATCAGATAACCCAAGGAGTGAATCATGGCTTCGAAGTATGGCACTGTCGGCAACGACTACATCGACTTCATCGGCTACGGCAACAGCGACGATTACGGCTTCGGCGATGCCGGCAACGACACGATGTACGGCTGGGACGGCAACGACACCCTCGACGGCTGGACCGGCAACGACACCCTCTACGGTGAGAACGGCAACGACACGCTGCTCGGCTACGACGGCCAGGACACCCTCTACGGCGGGGCCGGCAACGACTACCTCTACGGCGAGAACGGCTACGACATCCTGAAGGGCGGCGACGGCAACGACCACCTCTACGGTGGCGCCAGCTTCGACGACCTGTACGGCGGCAAGGGCGTCGACACGCTCTCCGGCGGCAACGACGGCAGCGCCGACTACTTCTACTTCGACACGCAGGACACCGGCGACGTCTATCAGGGCAAGGCCGATACCATCACCGACTTTACCGATTCCGACCAGATCTTCCTGAAGGGCTCGTACACCTACGACGCGAGCGGCACCTCGGCTCCGGGCGAAGGCCAGTACAGCATCTGGCAGAAGGACGGCAACTTCGTCGTGACCTACAACTCGACCAGCGACAGCGGCTACCACGACATCGTGGTCAAGGGCGGCGATCCGCACGGCGACATCTCCTTCTACTGAGACGAAGCCGGTCCGACCGGACCCGAACCATGCTCCCGCCGGGTCTGCCCGGCGGGGGCTTTCGCGCGTCCATTTGCCAGCGTGAGGCGGGTCACGGACCCTCGCGGCTGGCCCTCTAAGACAGGCCTCATGCCTATGCCGCAGGAGCGCCCGATGCCCACCGTCATCCCAGCCAACATCGCCATCCTTCCCGCCGACGAGCGGCGCCGTGCGGGCACGGCAGCGCGCACGGCGATCCGCCGGCAGGTTCGTCTGACGGGTCTGATCGTTCTGGCCCTGGTCGGGGGCGTGGGCGGCTGGGCGAGCCTCACGAAGATCGACGGGGCGGTGATCACCGCCGGCAAGCTCGTGGTCGAGAGTGAGGTCAAGAAGGTGCAGCACCCGACCGGCGGCACGGTCGGCGAGCTGCGGGTGCGCGAGGGCGACCGCGTCAAGGCCGGCGACATCCTGATCCGCCTCGA